>NZ_JAMQHY010000098.1:0-230 GCF_023845705.1 Clostridium sp. ZBS15 | reverse complement strand
ATAAGAGAGAAAATAGAAATTGACCCGAAAAATCCTAAGTATTTGAAGGTCGTGTGGGGAGTTGGATATAAAATTGAAAAGTATAAATAAGAGTCCGTATATTATAAATATAATAGCAATATTAATAGTAATAATGACGTCAATTGGAATAATAAGCTTTTATCCTACAATAGAAAAGGTATCTCAAAAAGCAGAACCTTCATCACCATATGAAGAGTATAATATGTTAA
>NZ_JAMQHY010000097.1:0-2151 GCF_023845705.1 Clostridium sp. ZBS15 | reverse complement strand
CCTCCACCACTCTTGATAAGTATTCTCTTTTTCAAATGTAATTTTAACAATAAAACGAACCCATGTCAATACTAAATATCAATAAAAACATTATTTATTTTGCAATTTTATATATTATCTTTATATTTAATAAGCTTTCTTTCAAAAAATATTGTCTATTTGTAACAATTTCTAATTTTAATACAAAGAATGTTTTTTATATTTCCTTATTTTATTTTGTGTTTTTATTATTTTATTTTTTTTGTTATTTTTATTGTGTTGTATTTTTAAAGGTATGTTTCACTAACGTTTTATATAATAATATTAAGGTTATTTTATTAAATTCCATAAAATCACATCACTTAACTTTTTATTAGCTTCACCATCTCCGCCCTCAATTATTAATTAACTTTTTTCTATTCGCTTATCTATCTATATATTTTTTAACTCTAATAATTCTATAGTATATTTGAGTAACAAAAAAGAACCTATAAAAATAGATTCTTTTTTGTTACTCAACTTATTATTTCTTTAATTAATAGTTATCTTTTAAATTTAATTATTACTTTAAAAAGATCTCCATCAACTTCAATACTGAAGCTTCCACCTTGAAGCTCTACAAAACTTTTAGAAATTGCAAGACCTAAACCTGATCCTTCAGTGTTACGTGATGAATCTCCTCTAGCAAATCTTTCAACTATCTCATTTGGATTAAAATCAATTTCTACTTCTGACATATTCTTCAAGAGTATTTCTATATATTCATCCTCTTCTAAAATATCTATATATACTCTTGAATTTTTCATTGCATATTTAGCTATATTATTTATTAAATTTTCAAATATTCTAAATGTTTTTTGACTATCTAGATTTAAAATAATTTTATTTTCAGGAAAATTATTTTTTAATATTAAACCAGAATTATTAATTTTATCACTTAATTCTATTTGTGTTTGCCTCATAAGTTCAACTATATCAACTTTAACTAAATTTAATTGAACATTCCCACTTGTTGCTTTACTTACTTCAAATAAATCTTCAATTNNTACGATCCTCTTCACTAATATTCTCATCTTTTAATAAGTCAATATAAGTTATTATAGATGTAAGTGGAGTTTTTAAATCATGTGATACATTTGAAATAAGTTCTGTCTTCATCTTTTGACTCTTTACTTCTTCATCAACTGCTTTTTTAAAGCCTTGTTGTATCTTTTTAATTTCATCCTTAAAGCTATTAAAAAGACCTAAGTCTTCGTTTATTTCAACATCTAAGTTTCCCTCTGCAATCTTATTTGTAGCATTAAGTAGAATTTGATATTTACCTTTAATATCATCTGAATATTTTCTTAAAATTATAAACAAGACTATTGTATATAAAAGTGCTGCCATGATTCCGAAAAACCATATACTGCAAATAATCACAAGAGCAACAAAATTTATAGCTAATATTTTAATAATAAATTTATTAGATTTATCCGTTAAATCAATATTTGACATATAATCGACTAGATTGTTTACCCATTTTTTTGATAATCTGAATATTTTAGCAATAAGTAAATTTTCTTTAAAGTATTTAATAAATCCAGTCTTAAATATATGCTTTAAGAACATAGCTCCACTTAATATTGCAAAAGTTATTACACTCCATAAAACCGTATTTATAATTATCCTTAGCATCCAATCCGTTTCTTGTGTTATTCCAAATCCAACAAATCCATTTCCGAACGTTCCTTGTAAAGTTTTTAATATTGCTGCACATGATGATATACCACACATCATGGCTGCACATCCAAATATAAATACAAGAACTTCAAATGGAACTTTAAATATATACTTAATTCCAAGTACTTCTTTTCCAATTTTATAAGGAATCAATAATGATACTATTAAGATAGTTGATAATATTATTAGTACTGTTGATACTACTACATCATTATTTATATTTACGCTAGATCTTTCTATCATTTCGCTTATACTATCATTGTATTTTAATTCTTTAGGAATAGCATAAACAAATGTAGTATCTTTTATTTTATTTAATTTAACGTTATCATCATAAACATGAAGTGAATTTTCAAATTCGAAATTTATAAGATTATTTCGTACATTAAATTCATCTGCACCATAAACAGTATTCACTTTAATATTTCCTTCTTCATCAAATTGCAAGAC
>NZ_JAMQHY010000096.1:0-4192 GCF_023845705.1 Clostridium sp. ZBS15 | reverse complement strand
CACATGAAAGATGATAAGTTAAAGAACTTATCATCTTTCATGTGCCTAACAATATTTATTAATTATAATGTAGCAATTACTTCTATTTCTACTGGAGCGTCCATAGGTAATTTAGCAATTTGCACACAACTTCTTGCGGGGAAATTTTGTGTAAAAAATTTTGCGTATACTTCATTTACAGCTGAAAAATCATTTAGATCTTTTACAAAAACTGTAGTTTTAATTACATTCTCAAGATTTGTTCCTGCTTCTTCCAAAATAGCTTTACAATTTTCTATACTTTGCTTAGTTGCCTTTTTTATTTCTGTTTCTAATACCTTTGTCTTTGGATTTATAGGTAACTGACCAGATGTATATACTAACTTATCTATAATTACTCCTTGTGAATATGGTCCAATTGCTTCTGGTGCATTTGGTGTATTAATTATTTTCTTCATAATAAATTCTCCTTTTACTTTTAATTATATTGCATTGATAATGCATTTTTAGGACATCTAGTTACACATAATCCACATCCAAAACATTTCTTACTATCAATGATTAGCTTATTTGAAACTTCTATTGCATCATATACACAACTTGTTTTACAAATCCCACATTTTATACAAACATCTTCTTTTACAGTAGGTGCTATTGACTCTGTTCTGAAGTTTCTTTCCTCACATTTTTTATGAGCAAGTCCTATTATCTCATTTACATCTTTATATCCATGACTATCTAAAAAGTCGTTTAATTCCTTAGCAATTTTTCCATAAATACTTGTTCCTTTTAAAATAGCTTCTGTGCATACTTGTACAGATTGTGCTCCTGCCATTAACATTTCAGCAGCATCTCTTCCACAAGTAATTCCTCCTACTCCTATTATTGGTATTTTTATTACCTTAGAAGCATCATAAATATTTCTAATAGCTACTGGTTTTACTGATGAACCTGATAACCATCCATATCCTGTTTGACTTCCCATAATTGGATATCCTGTTTCCACATCAATTGCCATACAAGGTCCTACTGAATTTATCATTACAAGTCCATCTGCACCTGCATCTTCTAATGCTTTAGCTATTTTTTGAATATCTGTATGAGGACTCATTTTCATAAATACAGGACAGTCAAGTGCTGCTTTTGCTGCTTTCATTGCATCAACTATTGGAGCAATATCAGTTCCAACATAATGAGTTGATAGCTCAACAGCATCTGCATATGGTTTTACTAAAGGTGCAACTTTTTTTATTTGATCTGCAGTATATCCCATACTAATTATCATTGGTACTCCAGCTTCTTTTGCTCTTTTATATTCTTTTTCTATCCATTGCTCTTTTGGAAGTTCTGACCAAAGTTCTGTATTTAAAAAACCTGCATTGGTTTTTGCCATACAAGGTCTTGGAACATCTGCTGGCTTTTCAGATATTGTTTTTGTAACTAATCCACCAGCACCTCCCTTTACTGCTAAAATACATAATTCTCCATCCTTTGCACCAGGTCCCGCTGCTGTGAATATTGGGTTATCAAACTCCATTCCGAGTATATTAACTTTTAAATTTGCCATAATACTGTTCCCCCTATAAAACCTCATATAGATTAATCTACTATTTTAATTTTTCCCATAATTTTTGTGCTACTTTTCTTGATTTTTTTAATGTTTCTTTTTCATCTAATGTCATAATTTTTCTATTTTGCATTATAACTTTTCCATTAATTATTGTTGTATCCACACATCTTCCACTCATGCCAAACATTATATGACCATTTAAATTATTTTCATTCATAGGTGTCAATGGATTATAATCAACAATTATTAAATCAGCATATGCTCCTTCTTTTAATATTCCAAGTGGTTTTTTAAAATACTTAGATGCTATATTTCTATTGTTTTCAAATAGCATTTTATTAGTTTCTACAAACCCTACATTAGAATCACTTAAATTGTGTTTATGAATTATATTTTCAACCTTCATTGATTCAAACATATCTGATGTATATCCATCAGTGCCAAGACCAACTACTACTTCATTTTTCATCATTTCTATTACCGGGGCACACCCAACAGCATTTCCCATATTTGATTCTGGATTATTAACTACATTAGTATTAGTTTCTTTTAAAATATCAATTTCCCTTTTATTTATGTGAATGCAATGAGCACATATTGTTTTTTCTCCCAATATTCCAAAATCATTTAATCTCTCTATTACTCTCTTGCTGCTGCTTTTTAAACAATGATTTAAATCATCGATTCCTTCTGCTGCATGAATATGATATCCTACATCAAGGCCTTCCAAACTATTAACACATTTTTTTAAACTATCATCACTAAGAGTAAATGAAGCGTGCATTCCAAACATGCCTTTTACCATATCATCTTCTCTTTCATTTGATGCCTTAATAAAGTTAACGTTTTCTTCTATACCTTCATTTAGAATTTTCTCTCCATCTCTATCGGAAACTTCATAAGCATAAACCCCTCTAATACCTAAATGAGTAGCTGCATCTGCTATAGTAAATAAACTTCTACTTGCTGACATAGGACTAGCATGATGATCAAATACAGTTGTAACACCATCTTTAACACACTCAATTAAAGTTGTATAAGCACTATATTTAACATCTTCTAATGTTAACTTCTTATCTATTTTCCACCAAACATTTTCAAGAATATCAACAAGATTTTTTGATAGCGGATTATTTAATGTTAGTCCCCTTGCAAATGCGCTATATATATGATGATGAGTATTTATTAATCCTGGCATTATAACTTTTTCTTCTGCATCTATAAACTCATAATATTTATATTTTGCTTTTAGCTCATCTGTATTACCAACTTCTAGTATCATATTGTCTTTTATTGCAATACAACCATCTTCTAAATAGGGTTCTTTATTATCTTGAGTTATTACCCTTCCATTCCCAACTAATAGCATTGTGCCACCCTCTTTAACTTAATTTTTTATTTATTATATTGGCCTCTCCAAACTATCTCTTTATACTTATCTGGATCTGTGTCTCCCTCTGTACTAAATAATAGTACTTTTGAATTTTCATCTAATTCTAATGATTCTTTTAAATCTTTATATTTATCATTTTTCATTATTTCATAAAGTAATCCTGAAGTAACAGCACCTGATTCACCTGAAATAACCTTTTTATCTCCTCTTAATGAATTACCAAGTATTCTCATACCATTTGCTGCAACATAATCTGGTGATGAAACAAATGTGTCAGAGTACTCTTTTAAAACTTTCCAACCAATTGTATTTGCTTCTCCACAAGCTAATCCAGCCATTATTGTTTGCATTTCTCCGCCTACAGCTATTAAATTTCCATCATTAGCTTTTGCTGATTTATATAAGCAATCTGCTAAGTTTGATTCTACTATTACTGTTTTAGGACAGTTCCCCTTAAATACAGAAGCAAAGAATCCTTGTATTGCACCTGCTAAAGAACCTACACCAGCTTGTATAAATATATGAGTTGGTCTTTCAACTCCATATTCAGTTAATTGATTTAATGCTTCAAGTCCCATAGTTCCATATCCTTGCATTATCCAAGCTGGAATTTCTTCGTAGCCTTCCCATGCAGTATCTTGTATAACTACTCCATTATTTTCATCTGCATATTTAGCTGCAAGTCTTACTGCATCATCATAATTCATATCAGTTATAGAAGCTTCTGCTCCTTCTTTTCTTATATTTTCTAATCTTGTTTTTGATGATCCTTTTGGCATATAAACTACTGATTTTTGTTTTAACTTATTGGCAGTCCAAGCTACTCCTCTTCCATGATTTCCATCTGTAGCTGTTACAAATGTAATTTCTCCAAGTTCTTCTCTAAGCTCTGGTGAAATTAACTTTTTATAAGGTAATTCAGATATATCTCTATTTAATTTTTGTGCCATGTATTTTGCCATGGCAAAAGAACCACCTAACACTTTAAATGCATTTAATCCAAATCTATATGATTCGTCTTTTATATAAATACCACCTAATCCTATATCCTTACTTAAATTTTCTAAACTAACTAATGGTGTTTCCTTATATTGAGGAAAACTTTTATGAAAATCTCTAGCTTTAATTATCTCATCTTTGTTTAAGAAATCCAGTAAATTTTCATTATTAGTTTTAGGTAGTTGATTTTTTTTCCACTCTATATTTTCCATTATTTACCCCTCCAGTTAATGTTGATAGTGTAAACTTGT
>NZ_JAMQHY010000095.1:0-8926 GCF_023845705.1 Clostridium sp. ZBS15 | reverse complement strand
TTTGAAGTGGAAACTAAGAAGGACACAAATTAAAAAATGTATGAATAAATACAAGAATAATAAGGTGGAAGTTCAATGAAAATGGTTAATTTGTTAAAAATGAAATTATATAAAAAAAGAATTATTTTAAGTGTAGCTCTAATTGGTATAGCTTTTATTTTAAATGGATGTGGTTTCAGAATAAATATTGGTAATCTTAAAGAAGATGATAAAAAAAATATAGTTACCACTCAACAAAGTGAGATAGACTATAATAAAGATGAATTGCTACCATTAGGAACAGTAGTATTATTAAAAGACTCTAATATACAGTTAATGATAACTGGAAGGATGAGAAAACTTGAAGGAAATTCGAGTGGAGAAATATGGGATTATTCTGGTTGTGCATATCCTAGGGGATTTATGAGTAGTAATGACAGTTATTTGTTTAATTCCAATCAAATAGATAAAGTTTATTTTAAAGGATATCAAGATGAAGATGAAATAAAGTATAATAAACAATTAGTGGAATATAGAAATAAATCAAAAGGAATAGAAATAACCAATGCTGATAACTTAATAGTTAGTAATGATGTAACGGAAAACATACAATGGAGTGATGAAGAATTATTACCATTAGGTTCAATAGTTACATTTGAAGGAACCAATAAAAAAGTTATAATAATAGGAAGAATCGAACACTTAAAGGGAGACACTTCTGATGATATATATGATTATGCAGCGTGTGTATATCCAGAGGGAAGTGTTAGTGCGGATAGTAATTATTTATTTGATGGAAATCTTATTAATAAGGTTTATTTTAAAGGATATCAAGATGATCAAGAAATAGAATATAATAAGAAATTGATAGAATATAGAAAATCATTAAGAGAGGAGTAGTTAAACTTAAAGTTATTAAAATTGCATCAATAAGATAAGAAAAAATATATACTTAAATAAAGCTAATACATTAATTGGAGTGTATTAGCTTTGTTTAATTAATAGAGATTATGGTGCTTTAGACTTTGTCAATACATCGTTAGATTCAACAGCAGATTTGGGGATTGATGCATATAAGTATATAATGACAAGAGGAGTTTTTGATGAATTTACAAAAAATAAAACTGTTAATTATTTTGAATGGATAAAAGAACAAAAAGGAAAACCATCTGCTTTATTGCATGAATATTTAAAAAATGCATCACCACATAAAGAAACATTTGATGCTACTAAAATAGGATTAGAAATGTTAACATTATTAGACAGTGGTATTGGAGCAGCAAGCTATTGTGGAAAACTTTCAAAAATTAAAAAATTAAGTGCGGCAGAAAAAGTAGCTAATTCTAAAAAGGCTGAAAAGATGCTTAATGAATTAAATAAAGAGATATTGGGAGTTAATTTAGCTGAAAACAGTGGTATTAACTCAATAGGAAAAACTAGCAAAGCACTGGAGGATATATTAAATACTTCAAAAGTTGGAGAAGGTATTGGTGAAGCTGAAAAACTTAATGAGGTTAGAAAAACTATTGAAAATACAACTAATGTAGGTAATAATATAGCAGAAGAAGCAGCCAAAGTACCAAAAGTTGCTGATGAAGTTAAAACTAGTAAAATTAATAATGGAAGAGAAGTTTCTAAGGGGACGGCTAAACCTAAATGGTGGCATCCAGGATATGTAGATGATTTAACAGATTCTCAAATATTATTAGGAGTAAAACAATCACCTAAGGGATTGTCAACGTTAGGTAGTGCTACACGTTCAGAAGCTTTAAGAGCTGGTGAAGCCTGGGCAGGAAATGGAGCAGAAAAAATAATAGATAAAGCAACAGGTGAGTTAATAGGATTTAAAAGTACAGATGGAATGAGAGCATTTAGAATACAATATAAACCTAAAGAGGGTATGTTTAGAGCTAACTTCCAACAAAATGAAATGATAAGAACTCAACATAATATGAATCCTGAACTTGGGTGGGGTAAGAAAGAACTAAGCAATGTTCATATTGATATATTAGATTAGGAGTGAAAAGTGATGATAATGATAAAAACATTCGTTAAGATGATGGAAGAGTGGGGAGAAGACGCAGATGACTTCTATATTTCATATGAAGTAGGAATAGGTCCAAGTGAAATTAATGGAGCATTTGATGCGTTCTATCTTGATATAATAAGTCCTAAAAGATTAGAAAGAGTACTAGTAAATGGTGGAGTAATGATTCCTAGAGGTTATATGATAACTAGTGATTTTAATGTTAAAGAAATAGAAAATGAAATAAATAAGATTATAAAAAAGTGTGAGATGAAAGATTTAGATGACACATATTATAATATTTCTAAGTTCCTAAGATGGGAAGAAGATAGCATATAAACTGGATACAAAAAAGTATATTATTATGATGCAAAAAAGTTGAAATATGAAAGATAATATAAAATCAGTATTTTAATAATATAAGAAGAATGCATTATTATTATAATGCAGTAAGCTGTAACTAAATGAAAAAGTAAATATATATTATAACAACGATAGGAGTCAATGTTTCTGATGAAGAAGCATTGACTCTTTTTCTATGTAAAAAATTAAATAAGGTAAAGTGTATATGTAAAATAATTGAGGATTTTAAAACAAGTCTAATTGAAGATGGTAAGAGCCCTAAAACAATTGAAAGCTATATCGGAGACATTAAGGCTTTCATAGAATTTCTAGGAGATAAAGTAGTTGAATTCAATGGTAATTTACAACGATTCTACTTAGTAAGCTACAAGAATTTTCTAGTAGAAAGTAACTATGAGGTAGCTACAATCAATAAAAAGATAAATAGCATTCATGCACTAAATAGATATCTTGTAAGCAACTAGAGATATGAAAGAAATAGTTGTAGAAAATTCTAAGGATAGAGTAAAGGTAGCCTACAGTTCAGAGAAACAAGTAGAGATCTATTCAGATAAGGAGGTTGAGAGAATACTTTTCTACATTTAGAACGAGGACAAGGTAAGTAAAAGAAATAAGGTAATTGTAATGTTACTACTTTATAAGGAGTTAGAGTAAGTGAACTATGTAGCATCAAGATTAAAGACATTGATTTCCTGAACTACTCAATAAAGATATACGGTAAAGGAGGTAAATTCAGAGAAGTACCAGTGAAATTCGACTTAGCTGATGTAATCAAGGAATCATTAAAGACAGAGATTATAGCTTAAAAGATTTAGAATATCTAATAATAGGTCAAAGGGGAGCATTAAGAAGGGATGCTATAAATACAATGCTTGAAAGGTTAACTGATGATATAGGGATGGTAAATAAATTAAAATCTCATACCTTTAGACATACATTCTGTACAAGGTTAATAAATAGAGGAGTACCAATTTCAACAGTAAGTAAACTAGCAGGTCATAGCAGGTAGATAAATACTTCAGGATGTACAACTTAAAAGAAGTCGGTGACATCGTAATACTTGAGGGTGATGATTCAATAGAAATTTTAGATAGATATAAAATATTCAATAGGCAAAGGTGGAACTTTTGCAACACATTCCTTAGATGAATTTAATTATTCAATTAAAAAGGAACTTGGAGAATACAAATTTAAAGAAGCAAAAGGAATAAGTGACTTAGATGATATGAATTTAATAACTTATGAAGTTATAACAAATAAAATTTTAGGTTTATGTGATTCTATTACATTTAAAGGAAGAAATCTTTATGTATATGAAGTAGAAATTCAAATGCATAATAGCATTATTTCTAATAAATATAAATTAAGAGATGAAAATGGGATGAAGATTGGAAGAATTTACAATAATAAAATTGTAGGTATTTCTCTTAGTGGAACAATATTAGATACTAAAAATGATGTTGTAAAAGTTAATTTGGAAATAGATGGATGTCAAGATTCAGGTACTGCAAGATGGTTCCCATATTCAACAGTATTTTCATCAGAAGATGGTACGGGGTGGTACTGTATGCCTGAAAAAGGAGATGCTATAAGACTTTATTTCCCTGATAATGTAGAAAAAAATGCTTATGTTATGAGTTCTGTTAATTTAAAAAGTAGAGATACAGAAAAGAGAGGAGATCCATCTATAAAGAGTATTAGTACTAAGTATGGTAAGCAGCTTGTTATGGAACCAGGTGCAGTTAACATAATAGGTGGAAGTGGAATGATGGTTAAAATGACTGATGATGGAGGAATAGAAATAATTAGTAATAAGAAAATAATATTAGATGCACAAGATGATATTGAAATAAATGGAAAAGCTAAAGTATCTATAAGTGGTGACTCAGGTGTTGACTTAACTCAAAATTCAGCTAATTTAAGTATAAAAGATGATGTAACAATGAGTGGTGGAAAGGTTAAGATTGAGTAATTATGATTAAATATCCAGATAAAGATAAAATATTAGAAGAATTTAAAACGAAATATGTTGATAATATATGGGTTGATAATTTTATTAGAATTGATGAATTCTATAGAAATAATAAAGAAGACATTGATAGTGAATTAATTAAAAGATTTGATTCAGTATATGAAAAGTGCATAGATATGCAAAAGAATAATTTGAAAGGACAAGTTACTTATATTTATTTTTCTCTTTTAAGGACAAGTATTATTGAAGGAAAAGGAGAATTTAGAATTGATTTATATGATGAAAGTTGGTTTTTAGATAAACAAGAATGTTCAATAAATATAAAGTTAGATTTTTTATATAGTTCTCTTTTTGAACTTAAATCAAATTTAAAGAGCAGAAAAATAGAATATGGAAGAACTATAACAGATATGGATATAGAGTATATTATTTTAGATGAAGCAGATAAATATCATATTTTAGCAGTTGAATTCCTAAAAGAATTAGTAAGTAAGTTTATAGAAATTGATTCATATAAAGAAATGAAAAAAAGTAGCAATATAAAAATTCTTGCTGGAGAGTTAATGGATAGTTCAGAAATAATATATGAAAATAATTAATTTAGATAGGAGAATATTATGGATTATTTTTTATTAAAACAGGATGAAAGATATACTAATACTCCACGACTTAAGGATATGTTTCATAAAATTAATACAAAAGATATAAATAGACTAAATGCACATAAAATTGATGATGTAATTATATTTCAAGTTACAGCAGAGGAAAGATGTGAGTATTTAGATGTATTAGATAAGCAATTATTTTTAATATCTGAAAAAATGATGAAAATTATTTGTAAATATGATACTGATATTGTTTTTAAGATTTTACCACTAATAGATTCTAAACAACATACACAAGAAAATTATTACCTGCCTATATTTGAAGATATAGAAGCATTAGATGAAAAATCAGAATTTAACTTAAATAGAACAATAGTTAAAAAGATAGTTCTAAATAAGAAAAAGATTGAAGGAAAAAAGATATTTAGAATAAAAGAAAGTGAAAAAACTCTAATAGTAGTTAGATTAGATGTTGCTGAAAGCTTGATAAGAAGAAAGCCAAGGGGAATATCATTAGAAAAATTAGAAATTGAATAAAGGAGGGATAAAAAATGGCAGATGAAAAATATTACATTGTAAGAGGAGCCAAAATGGTATGTGATAAGGGATCTAATGAAAGACATATAAGCCTTCCAAATAGTCATGGATCTTATGCAAGTGAAAAACCTATGATGAATAAGAAAGATAATATTGTAGAAAAAAATATAAGATATTTTGGAGTATGTAAAGGAGACTGTCCAGCAGGTGATGGAGATATTGCAGTAATAGATATGAATGGTAATAATGCTGTAGGCAAAAAGTGTCAAGTTAAAATATTAAAAGAGTGGATGAAAACTAAGGAAGATACATTAGTTAGTGGAGAAGACGCTTTAACAACAGATTCATTTTTAGTTTGCGAATATGGTGGAAAAATAACTTTTGTAACTACAGGACAAGAAGACTAAAAATGATAAATATAAAATAGGGGGAAGAAATAGGATGGGAGCAATTCATGCATTAAGGATTAAATCGCCTTATAAATTATTGCATGTAGAAGATATTGAAATTACGTATACACCTAATGAACATGGAAAATTATATTTAAATTGTTTATTAGATGATAGTATTAATTTTAAATATTCTATAGAAGCTTCAACTAAAGATGAAATAACAATTTATGAAGAAAAAGAAGATGAAAATAATAATTCAGAAGTAGACATTAATAATGTAGATATAAGTAAAAGTGTAGTAATATTTAATGGAATAGTAGAAAATATAAAGACAACAAATAAAGATGGACTATATTATATAGAAATAGAAGGAATATCGAAAAGTTCAGAGCTTGATATGAAAGAAAAGAGTAGATCATTTCAGAATATAAACATGACATATGATGAACTTATAAAAATAATATTAAATGATTATTCTGGTTTTAACTTTACTCAATGCATAGGAGAAGGACAAGCAATAGGAAAGCCATTATTTCAATATAAAGAAACAGATTGGAATTTTCTGAAGAGAATAGCAAGTGAATTAAAGTCAGAAATATATTGTGATATAATAGATTTGAATAATACACTATATTTTGGAACAAATAATGGAAAGAGTTATGAATTGCAAGATATAATGTCATATAAAGCTTGTAAAGATTTAAAAACTTTTTATAAAGCAGGAGGATATGATTTAGGTTTTCATGATACAGATTATTTTTACTATGAAATAAAGAGTAGAGAAAGATACAGCATAGGAGATAATATTTATTTCAAGCAAAAGGATGTATATGTTAGTGACTATGAAGCCCACAAATATCAAGATGAAATAATTTATAAATATAAATTGCGAAGAAAAAATGGGGTATGGCAAACAAAAATATATAATTCACTTTTGTGTGGAGCATCACTTGAAGGAAAAGTGTTAGCAGTTGAAGGGGAAGAAGTAAAACTTCATCTAAGTATAGATGAGAACCAAGATGAAGGGGAAGGCTCACGATTTAAGTATGCCCCACCAACAGGAAATACAATGTACTCAATGCCTGTAGTAGGAACAAGTGCAAAATTATATTTCCCAGATGAAAGTGGAAATGAACCGCTAGTTTCAGGATGTGTAAGAAGTAATGGATGTAGTTGTGCTAAAACAAGTGATACAACAAAAAGATACTTTGGAACTGAACATGGCAGTGAATTAGAGATGACACCATCAGCACTAAATATTAAAGGTGGAAGTGCATCACCAATAAGTATAAGTATTGATGATAGCGTAGGGATAAAAATAACAAGCCCAAAGAAATTGACATTAAGTGCAGATTCTGAAATAATAATGAAAACACCAAAAAATGTTAAGATAAATGGTGTAAGCCAAATAAGTGCATTAAAATCTAATACACAAAGTGGATTTTCTCTAGAAACAGATTTACATTTTACATCTGATAATATAATTAAGAATGGAAGTTGTAGTGAATCCTATCCAGATTTTGATGATGAGCCACAAGCTGGAAAAATACCTGAGCCAGAACCACCAAAGGAAGAAAAGAAAGGATTTAATTGGAAAAAACTAGCTGTAGGAGCTTTAGCAGTAGCATCTCCTGTAGGAGGAGCAGTAGTTGCATGTGCAGTTTTAGGTGCAGTTGTATCAGCAAGTGTAGATGTTGGGTGTCAGTTAGCAACAAATGGAGGAGATATTTCCAAAGTTGATCCATATCAAACAGTAATAGCTGCTTGTGGCGGTGCGTTAAGTGGTGCTTTTGCTGCTACTCCTATAGGAGTAGAAGGTCAAATAGCTATAAATGGAGCAATTGGAGGAACGCAAGCAGCATTAAATGGTGGTGATGCGAAAGATATTGCCAAAGGAATTGGGATAGGTATGTTGACTGGTAAATTAGGTGGAGATGGATATAAGCCAACATTGCATTTTTGGAATAGGCTATATACAACAGATGGAATAAAAGCTGTAAAAGGTGGTGTAATATGGGGAGCAAAAATATCTGGAATTGATACAGTCATTAGCATGGGAAGTAAATTTGTAAAAGAAAAGTATAATGAGATAACACAAAGAAAGGAAGAAGTTCCAAATGCAAATTAAAATAGTAAATATAGTTGTAACTATATTCTTTTTCTTATTGTTTAATGATGAATGTAGGACATGCTCAGCTTATTTCCCAAACAGTAAATGGAAAAAATATATAACTATAAAAAACAATTTATTTGCAGATATTCTTATTGCAAAATCTATATCAAGAGATAAGTTTGTACATTCATTTGATTATAATAAAATGTCCATAGTTGGTTTGATATCATATATATGCATAGGACCTATTAATTTATTTGCATTAATAGTAGGCATACTTAAAAGTGTTTCTCAAGAAAATAATAAGTGTTTAATAGATTTATATATTTTAAGTATTGGATTAGTAGGAGTATTATGCATAATATTCATTATAGTTATACTTATCAATACTAAAAAATGTAAGAATAGATAAAATGTAACATGGATGCATGTATTGTAGGAGTACATTTTTAATAGTACATGTAGAGGCTACTCCACATATTTTTTTAAGGGCAGATGTAAAAAATGTATATAAACGAATGAATACAGTTATAGAAGTTCCTAAATTTAATATTAAGCCCAAACTTAATAATAATTCAGAGTTGAAAAATGAATTTGAAAGACAGTTAAGAGTCAATCTGCATTATATGCTCCTAATCAAATAGCTGGTGGAAGCCCTCAAAATGCAATTGGAATGTGAGATATTATTACATGTAATAATAGAGGGAGTTTTGGAATATTAGATTGCCGCCATCAACGTGAAAAAGAAATAGAGTGAGATTTTTTCTTTAATAAGTACTATGACTCAAATACAGGGAATATTATCTTAAAAATAATATATAAGTCAAGATAGCAGGTAAGAAAAATTAATTAATCTTACCTGTTTTTCGATTATATTTAGTAGTATGAATCCCAAAAAAGGTATAAGAAATAAACCATCTGAGGCTGTAAATATTTTTG
>NZ_JAMQHY010000094.1:7623-9534 GCF_023845705.1 Clostridium sp. ZBS15 | reverse complement strand
AGTAATGAATCATCAATTCCAGGGTCACAATCTATTATTATTTTTTTCTTATTCATTACTGCTTCGCCTTCCCTTTTGTGTTTAGATCACAAATACAACGCTTACTCATCATATCTAATTCTCCACTATGATTCTATCTAAAAACATATATTATTAGATTTTTTTAATTTAAGTCTATGTTTTAAAACACATTATTTTAAAAGTTATCCACAAATTTTTTAATAATATAAATTCCTAAAGAATAAAAAAATAATCCTATTAAGTAGTTATTTTCTACTAAAATAGGATTATTTTTATTAAGCTCTGTTTTAAATATGTGTTGATATATGCAATAAGTAAAGTGACATTGTAATTGGACTTATTTAGCTAATCAACAACTTCTATTATATTATTTTCTACACCTATAATACTTTTTTTATTCAAAATATAATCTTCTATTATATTAATTGCATCCCTACTTATTACTTCTCCTGGACAAACTAAAGGTATTCCTGGTGGATATGGTATTATCATATTTTTAGATATTTTTCCTTCACTCTCTCCTACTTTGCGATAAGTTCCTTTTAATTTAAATACCTCATGTGGTTCTAATTTTTTATTTGGAACAAGATTATAATATTTAGCATTAACATCGCTATTATTTTTTAATACTTCTATATCTAAATTTTCTATGACCTTAAAAATATATTCAAAATCACCTTCAGTATTAAACGGAGATAATATTAAAACTACCCCTCTTGAAAAACTCATTTCAGCTTGTATTTTATTCTCTCTTAAATAATCCAGAAATTTATGTCCACTATACCCACTTGGTAATAACATTACATATCTTGTTATATCTATATCATATTCAAATTCTAAGTCTTCTTTAGAAAGTATATACGTTTTATTTAAAGAATTAATTTTATCTTTCCATATTTGGCAATTGCATATTAATTCTTTATAATCATTCACTCCATATTCATCTAAATAATGTCTTGAATAATCTAAAGAGGCCATAATTAAATATGATGGTGAAGTGCTCATAAAAGTTTTTAAATAAAACTCTATGCTTTCACTATCATTATTAACCAAAAGGTATGCCCCCTGTGTTAATGCTGGCAAAGTTTTATGTGCACTTAAAACAACATAATCAGCTAGATAATATATGTCTTTAGGTAACTTTTCACTTTGTCCAAAATGTGCTCCATGAGCCGCATCTATAATAATATTTAAATTTCTTTTCTTTAAATCTTTTAAAATTTCTTCTATATCATAAGTTATTCCAAAATAATTTGGATAAGTTAAAATTATTCCCTTAGGATTATTGCAGTTATCTACCGCCTTATATATGTTTTCTTTATTTGGAGGTAAAAATATATCTTTTTCAGTATCTACTATTGGTTCAATATATCTAACCTTTAGTTTTCTTAATATTAATGCATTGTATATAGATTTGTGACAATTTCTCTCTACTATAACCTCATCACCTTCATCAAATGCATCAAATATTGAAGCTAAATTTCCACAAGAGCTCCCATTCACTAAGAAATATGCTTTTTTTGAATTATAAGTTTTGCTAAGTAGCTCCTGAGCTTCCTTTATAACTCCTTCAGGACAATGAAGATTATCCAAAGGATCTACTTCGGTAATATCAAGAAATCCTAAATTTTTCGCAAATTCCTTTCCAATATCATCTCTTAAAAAACCTAAGCCAGCTTTATTACCAGGCATAGAAAGCAATAAATTCTTTTCTTTATGATATTTTATCAATTCATCTAACAATGGAATACGTTCTTTCATATTGTTCCCTTTCCTATATATATTTTAACTACTAGTTAATAGTGTAATATAAAGCTTGTGGACTGTGAAATTTACTTTAAGAACACTAATAATGAATATAGTCCAATTTTAGCTTGCTCCCAATATAAA
>NZ_JAMQHY010000094.1:2934-7617 GCF_023845705.1 Clostridium sp. ZBS15 | reverse complement strand
TCTAAAAAGCAAATTTCAATGCCACTACGCCATTATATTACACTCTTAACTTTTCTTAAAATATAATAATGTTAGTAAATATTATCTTTAAGATATAATTTCTATTGAAGGATTCTTTAATGTTTTTATTCCTACATTAAATACATCTTCTTTACTTATATTATTTAAATTAAGACTTTCATTTGTATATACTTTATAATCACCAAACATAGTATCGTAAGTTGAAATTTCTTTTGCTAGTACAATACTCTTTTCTTCTTTAAACAATTTTTTAAGTTTATAAGACTTTATTAGTTGTTTTATATCCCCCATATCAATGCTATTTTTTAATTCAGCAAGTTTATTGATACATTGTTTTATTAATTCTATAGATTTATCTACATTTTCTTTTGATGTACTAAATGTAATTTTATAAAGTTTTATGTATTTTTCATGAGCAATATTAGTAATAACATCATAAACAAGTCCATTTTTAGTTCTTAATGTATCAAAAAGCAATGAATTTACGCCTTGTCCAAAATACTCATCAAATACCCTTAATAAACTAATCTCATTATCATTTAGTTCATGTATAGGAAAAATCATTTGAACCTTACAAGTTTTTAAACCTTCTCTTACATTTATAAATGTATTTTCAACATTATTTTCATAATAAACTTCTTCTATTATTTTAATTTTCTTTTCCCATAATCCGAAATATTTTTCTACTAAGTTCTTTACTTCTTCAAATTCTAGTGAAGATATTACAGCAATAGACGTATTTCCCGGAAAATAATATTCTTCATAAAACTTCTTAACATCTTCTAATTTTATAGATTTAAGTTGATCTTCAAGACCTATTATAGGATATTTTATTCTTCTATTTTGAAATGAATTTAAAAATAGCTTATCCTCGCAATATTGTTCAACTTCCTCATCCCATTCATTAAGTTCTTCTATTATTACATTCATTTCCTCTTTAAATCCATCCTCAACGAATTCTGGATTTATAATTATGTCAGAAAAAATCTCTAATCCTTTTTCAAGTTCATCACCAAGTAGAGTTCCATAATATATTACATATGGATAATTAGTCATAGCATTATGAAACCCAAATATAGAACTTAACTCTTTGTTTATTTGTGCTTCATTTCTATTTTTAGTATTTTTAAATACCATATGCTCTGTAGCATGCGCTATTCCTAAAATATCTTTTTCTACTCCTGCTCCTGCTTCTAAAGATATACATATAGAAGATAATTCTGATTCACTTTTTTTATATATTAACTTTAAATTATTTTCAAAAATATACTCTTGCAAAAGTCTTCCCCCTTAAAAAGTTATTCTTATGATTATTTATTTCAAGTTATATTTTAATATCTAAAGTTTAAATTTATTAACCTCTTCTGTAAGAATATTTGAACATTCTTGTAATCTATCAACTTCCTCACTTAAACTTCTCATACTTAATAATTGTTCTTTAGATATACTGCTAATTTCTTGCGTAGAAGCTGTTGTTTGTTCTGATGCTGCTGAAGTATTTTGAATTATATCTAAAATTGTATCCTTATTTCCTATCATAGTCTTATTATAATTTACAATTTTATTTATTATTTCTGATAAATTAAATAATTCACCTGAAAGTTTATTAAAGATATCTTCTGTTTCTACTACAGCTTGATTGTTTTCATTAACAACTGCAATATTTTCTTCTACTGAAATAACTGCATTATTAGATTTTTCTTGTATTGCATTAATTTTACTTCTTATTTCATTAGTAAATTTAGAAGTTTCTTCAGCTAGTTTTTTAACTTCTTCTGCAACCACTGTAAATCCTCTTCCGCTTTCTCCTGCTCTTGCTGCTTCAATGGATGCATTTAAAGCTAAAAGATTAGTTTGATTAGCAATTTCATTAATAGTATCAACTATACTACTTATTTCTTTCGAATTACTATCAACATCCATAACAATAGATTTTATGTTATTTGAAATCTCTCTATTCTTTTCAGAACAACTAGATAAATTATTCATAACACCAATACCATGTTCACTTAAAGTTCTTGTGTAATTTATTTTATCAAAAGTTACTATTGTTTCATCAGATATATTATCTATTTCATTACTTAAATCATTTATTTGAGAAACTTCTTCTTGAATATCTTCTGATTGCTTTTGAGAGCTACTAGCTATTTCTGATATTGCATTTGAAATTCCATCTAATGAGTTAATAGACATTTCTGTAGTATCAACTAATTTGTTAGAGAAATCATTTATTTCATTGGATGTATTTTGTATTGATGCAACCATTTTTCCAAGAACAATTCTCATATTTAAAATAGATTTAGATATCCTACCTACTTCATCTTGTTTTAACGCATATTGTTCCAATAATTTATTTTCTGTTAAATTTAAATTGCTTATATCATCAATAATTCCCATAAGATCTTTTAATGGTTTTAAACTTTTATTTAAAAGAATAACTAATACTACTGTAAGTAAAGCTAATGATATAACAGTAATTGCTATTTGTACTTTAGAAAAATCATTTATAACTGCATCAATTCCACTAATAGGTATTCCTATCCTTAGTGAACCATATAGTTCTCCATTTACTTCAATAGGAACAATTATATCATATGCCCAAATCTTTTGAACATCAGCATAAAATTTACGAGATTTTGTTTCCCCTTCTTTAACAGCATTTTTAATGTAATCATCATCATATACTTTTCCAAGTTTTTGTTTATCGCTATGTGCTATTGCTTTGTTATTTTTATCAACTACGACAATGTATGTAATATTATCTAATTTTGCTTTTTTATCAACTACTTCTTGTAATTTTTCAATAGGATTATCTTCATCCTCAATTATGTACTCAACTAAAGAATTCATTTCATTAGCTACTTCAACTGATTTATTTAGCAAAACATTAGTCATACTATTCTTTATATTAAATATGCTTATTATAGTTGTTAAAGAAAAAATAACTAATAAGGATACTAATATAACTCCTGTAAGTAAACTTTTTATTGATTTTTTAATAACTCTGTCATTTTCCATTTCTTGTCCCCCTATATACTCTTATTTTTTAATTATCGAACATATTTTAGCATAAATTTATATATTATATATTTTTTATCTATTAAAGTTACAATTTAGCAAAAATATTATGTTAGATTCCATAAAAATCATATTAATTTTTATGAGAATTATATTATATTAAATAGTATAAAAATAGGACTGCTATATAATAAAATAATTATTATATAGCAGTCCATTAATTTTATTACTCAGCTTTAAGAGCTATAGCACATTCAATTCTCTTCTTTTGCATTTTACATCCTATTTCATATGGAATCTTCATATCTCCATTGAAATTAAAGTTGTTAGCTTGACAACCACCACTACAGTAGAATTTAGCCCAGCAATCTCTACATTTAGGTTTATTATATATATGTGCTTCTTTAAATTTCTTTCCTAATTCTGAATCATAAGTATCATCATATATAGTTCCTAATTTAAATTCTTCATTTCCAACAAATTGATGACATGGATAAACATCTCCTTGAGGAGTTATTGCTACATATTCAAATCCTGCACCACAACCTGAAATTCTCTTATAGACACAAGGTCCGCCTTGAAGATCTATATTGAAATGATAGAAGTTAAATTCATCTTTTCCTTCTCTCTTTCTCTTAGCCATTTCTTCATATAGCTTGTCATAATTTTTGAAAATAGTTTCTAAATCTTCTTCTCTTAATGAAAGAGAATGTTCATCTGGTAAAACTACTGGTTCAATTGATATTTCATCAAAACCTTCATTGATCATAGCCATAACATCTTCATAAAAATCTGTGTTATTTCTAGTAAATGTTCCTCTAACATAGAAAGTTTTACCCTTAGTTCTTCTTTTTATCATTTCTTTTATATTAGGAATTATATCATCATATGATCCACTTCCATCAGCTTTAATTCTAACATTATCATTAACACATTTTCTTCCATCTAATGATAATATTATATTACCCATTTCTTTATCCATGAAATCCATCATTTCTGGATTTAAAAGAGTAGCATTAGTTGTCATTGTGAATCTTATGTTCTTATTCCACTTCTTTTCATTGTCTCTTGCATATTTAATTATATCTTTTATAGTGTCCATTATCATAGTTGGTTCTCCACCAAATAAATCTATTTCTATGTTTTTTCTTGGACCACTTCTCTTAACAACATAATCAATTGCTTTTTTAGCAACTTCAAGACTCATTACGCCTTTATGTCCATGATATTCACCTTCATCAGCAAAACAATATTTACATCTTAAGTTACATCCATGAATTATATTTAAACATACAGCTTTTATGTAATCTCTATCATCCATAGAGCTATGAGCTATATCTTCATATTGATCCTTAGAATAAAGAATTCCATTATCTATAAGTTCAAGTATTTCATCATATGCTTCTGAAATAACATTTTCTTCATATTTATTATTTAAAGTCTTAATAAGTTCTTCTTTAGATTTTAATTTATTATCATCAACTAAATCATATACTAATTCATCAACTACATGTACTGCACCTGTATTTACGTCTAAAACAAAAAAGTTTTCACCTTGTTTAAATTTGTGTATTAAAGACACTGTTTTTTCCTCCTAATTCATATATAAAATAGGCTATGTTTTAGTAGAGTGTTGATATATGC
>NZ_JAMQHY010000094.1:0-2769 GCF_023845705.1 Clostridium sp. ZBS15 | reverse complement strand
ATTTAAAACAGAGCCATAAAATAAAAAAGTTAGCAGTAACTATCTAGTTACTGCTATTAAGGTATATTAGTTTTCACATTCTAAGTTTGCAACTGTGCAAGATGTCTTACATGCTGATTGACATGAGTTAGCACATTCTTTGCATCCTGGCTTACATAAACTATTTTTTATGTTTGTTTTATTGATTGTTTTTATGTGTTTCATTATAAAAACACCTCCATTTAAAAATATACGGTGTTATTATACCATAATACTCTAAGGTATTAAAGGACAAGCTTACCACCTTTTTAATATATACTCAAATTATAGTAACATTATTCTCCTAAGAACTGCATTAATAATAAATTTATAAATTATTTAGTATAAAATTTATATAATTATCACATAATATATAAATTGCTTAAAATATTAATTTAAATAATTCAATAAAAATAATATATAATAACAAAAAAGGTACCTGAAAAATTCATCAAGTACCTTTTTTGCAATACTGTTATTTTATAATAAAATTCTACTTAAAAGTTCGTTATTTCTCTTTATAAATTCATCCATATCTTCTGGACTTAATTCCTTATTAGCTATTTTAGCTAAATCAAATATGTGTTCACAAATGAATTTAACATCTTCTTTTTTAGAATCATCTTCATATAAACTTATAATCTTTTTAACAATAGTATTATTGTTATTTACTACTAAAGTTTTTTCTTCATCAAACATTCCTGCTGGCATATTCATAGCTGCATACATTTTGCTCATTTCAGCCATTCTTCTTGACTGTTCAGATATTAATATCATAGCAGGAGTTCCTGCATCCTTTAATCCCTCTACTGATATATTCTTTATCTTTTCACCAAGAGTAGATTTAAACATTTCCTCTATTTTTTTATTTAATTCTTTTACTTCTTCAGTGTTAGAATCTTCATCAGATTTTAAAACATCTGATATATCTGAATCTATTCTAGTAAATTGTACTCCACTTTCTTTCATTTCTAAGAAAGATATTAAATGATTATCTAAACTTGCATCTAATATAATTGCATCTAATTCATATTCTTTAAATAATTTTATATATTGAGATTGTTGTCTTACATCATTTACATAGAATACTTTATTTTCATGTTTTTCTTTAGCTTTTTCTAAATAATCTTTTAATGTAACATATTCATCATTAATAGTTTTAAATATAATTATATCTTTAATTTTTTCATAGAATTTTTCATCTCTTAAACATCCATACTTAATGAATATTTGTATATCATTCCAGAATTTATTATATTCATCTCTACTATTTTTAAATAATGATGTTAGCTTATCAGCTACTTTTTTAACTATATGATTAGATATTTTAGCTACATCTTTATCATTTTGTAAAAAGCTTCTTGAAACATTAAGAGGTAAATCTGGACAATCTATTGCACCCTTTAAAAGTAATAAAAATTCTGGAATTACTTCTTTTATATTATCAGCAACAAAAACTTGATTGTTATAAAGCTTAACTTGACCTTCTGTAGCTTCTAATTCATGTTTTAATTTAGGGAAATATAATATTCCTTTTAAATTAAATGGATAATCCACATTTAGATGAATCCAAAATAGCGGTTCATTGAAATCAGTAAATACATGTCTATAAAAGGCTTTATATTCTTCATCAGTACATTCGCTTGGTTTTTTCATCCAAAGAGGATGTGTATCATTTAAAGGTTTTGCTTCTTCTGGTGTTATAAGTTCTTGATACTCAGTTCCATCTTCATTTTTCTTTGTTTCATATTTAGGTTCTTCTTTTACCTTGTTTTCATCTTCTAAATATATTTCTATAGGTAAGAATGAACAATACTTAGTAATAATAGTTCTAAGCTTGTATTCATCTAAAAATTCATTACTATCTTCATTGATATATAAAGTTATTATTGTACCTCTTTCATTTTTAGAATCCGAGTTAGAAATCTCAAATTCAGTACCACCTTCACATATCCATCTTGTAGGTTCTGAACCCTCTTTATATGATAATGTATCAATTTGAACTTTATCAGAAACCATAAATGCTGAATAAAATCCTAGTCCAAAATGACCTATGATATCACTACCTTCATCCATTTTATCTTTGTACTTCTCTACAAAATCTTCTGCCCCTGAAAAAGCTACTTGATTTATATATTTTTTAACTTCTTCTTCTGTCATTCCAATTCCGTTGTCAATAAATTTAAGAGTTTTTTTCTCTTTATTTACTATTACTGTAACCTTAAATTTTTCATTTTCATCTACATTTGCTTCACCTAAAGCTGATAATCTTTTTAACTTACTTATAGCATCGCAAGCATTACTTATAAGTTCTCTAATGAAAATATCCTTATCCGAATATAACCATTTTTTAATAATAGGGAATATATTTTCTGTATGAATTGAAATATTACCATTTTCTTTTATCATAAACTATCACTCCTTCTAATATCTCGTGTACTTGCTTCTTCACACTATATTTCTTTTTATAGTGAATATTTTATTAACACAACTAAATATTGTCAATGTTTAAAAAATGAATACTTTTTCTAAAAATCTTAATTATCTTAAACCATTCAGTATAAATCTAAGTTTTTCTTCAATTTTGACTTTCTTTGACCTTTATTTACTCTGAATATTTTCCTTGTTTACCAATTAATATAGTTTAACTTCGTTCAATCCTTACCTTGCTCCCCCCTTTTCCTGATTCTGCTGGAGTAAGTATTAACTTTACAGGCACTCTATTTTTTATAGACTCAACATGACTGATTA
>NZ_JAMQHY010000093.1:0-7718 GCF_023845705.1 Clostridium sp. ZBS15 | reverse complement strand
CCTTAGCGATTTTGTTCTAAGTATAAATTATTATTTAGTAATTAACATGATAACATATCATAATATAATTTTTATTTTTGGCAGTAAATTTAAATTATTGTTTTTTGTTTTTTATAGTTAATTACGATAAAATGTAAAATTTTTAGAAAATACACATATAATTTATAAAAAATACATTTTAAAACATATTTTTTCCATTTATAATAAAAAATATGATAAAAATAAAATAAAATTTCGCTATATAAGTCATATATGGTAAAATAAGTTATAAGGGTTATTGTAATTTAATAATAAATTAGGAGAAGATATATGGTTAATAAAGATGAGAAAGAAAAACGACAATATACAATAGAAGATTTAGAAAACTTATTAGATAATATTCCATATATAATATGGATTAAAGATGAGGAAGGAAGGTATAAGTATGCTAATAAATTAGCAACTGAGAAATTAGATTTAGAACAAAAGAATCTTTTAGGGAAAAAGAATTCAGATTTTAAAGATAATGAGATATTGAAAAACTGGCCAGACAATGAAAGAAAAATATTAGAAGAAAAAAGTTGTGCTTATTTTAAGAGAAAAATTAAAAGTGATGGAGAAGATATATGTGTTGAAACTTATAATATGCCATTTTTGAGTAGTAAAAAAACAAATTTAATAGGTGGAGTTGTAAGAAAAATTACAACAGAGAAGAAGGTAGTTTCACATATAAAAGACGCATCAATTAATATTTGTAATAAAAACAAATATGATGAATTAAAAAATAAAGAGAGATTGAAACAAATAATAAGTGATTTTAAAAAAATAATAGGTGCGCAAGGAATGAGCGTATATATATATAATTCTGAAAAAGAAATATTTGAAAATTATGTAAAAAGCGGAGTGATGAATAAGAGTAATGAAGTGATATCAAAAGATGATATTAATAATACTCCTGTAAATAAATTTTATTGTATAAGATGTGAACGTGAATTAGTTGGAGTATTAAATGTACAATACAGAGAAGAAGATATTCATAAATATAATAATGAAGATTTTATAAAATCAATTTGTGATGTTATAGGAATAATTATTAATAATAAATTTTTATATTCAACACTTAATAAAGAATTGAATAAGCGTGTAGAAAGTGAAAAAGAATTAGAATTGTTTTTAGAAACAGCTACTGACTTATGCGGAATAGCAAAAAATGATGGATCTTTTATAAAAGTAACTAATAATTGGACAAAAGTATTAGGGTGGTCTAAGGAAGAACTTATGAATATGAATTGTACTGATTTGATACATAAGGATGATTTACCTAGGATATATGAGTTGTTAAATTTAGCTTACAATTATAATAAATGGAAATATGTTGGTTTTATAGATAGATGTATTTGTAAAAATGGAGAATATAGGACTCTAGAATGGAATTGGAGTTATATAAATGGTGGAAAAACTTTTATAATGACAGGTAAAGATATAACTAATTATAATAAATTAGCCTTAGAAAATAAACGTTTACAAAATGCAATTGCATTAGAAAGTTTAAAAACACAGTTTTTTGCAAATTTATCTCATGAATTTAAGACACCATTAAACATAATTTTAACAACAGCGCAACTTATGGAGTCTTATATAAAAAAATTTGACGATATATTAGAAAAACAAAACATGTGTAAGTATATAAAGGGATTAAAACAAAATTCGTATAGACTATTAAAACTTGTAAACAATTTAATTGATATCACTAAGATAGATGGTGGTCATTATAAAGTTAATATGGTGAATAAAAACATAGTTAATGTTATTGAAGAAATTGTTTTATCTGTAGCAGAATATACTAAAAATAAAGAGCGAGATATAATATTTGATACTGATGAAGAAGAAATAATACTTGCTTGCGATCCAGAAAAAATAGAGCGGATAATTTTAAATTTAGTATCTAATGCATTAAAATATACAGAAAAAGATGGAATAATAAAAGTAAATATTTCTACTAATTTAGATGATAATGAAGTAATAATATCAGTAAAGGATAATGGAATAGGAATTCCAAAAGAATATAAGGAAAAAATATTTGAAAGATTTAAACAAGTTGAAAATTCTTTGCATAAAAATTATGAGGGAAGTGGAATAGGATTATCTTTAGTGAAATCAATTGTTGAAATGCATGGAGGAGAAATATGGATAAATAGTAACCCAGAAGAAGGTACAGAAGTAATTTTTACTTTGCCTATTAGAAAAATTGATGAAGAAAAACTAGACGAATATAATAATAAAAAAATTTCTTCCAAGATAGAAGTGTTTGATATAGAATTTTCTGATATATACTCCATGTAATTATATAAATTATAGAGTGATTAGTTGAAGAGAATAAATTAAATTATTTTATTTGTGTAATTTATATGAAGGGGAATATGAGCAATGGAAGGCTGTACTATAAATAAAAAATATAGCGTAGATGACTTAGAAAGAATATTAGATAACTTTCCGTATCTAATATGGATTAAAGATCAAAAAAATAGATACAGATATGTAAATAAATATTTTTTGACTACATTTAAAAAAACAGAAAAAGAGATTATAGGAAAAACAGAACTAAATAATTATAACGGTGAATATGTATTAGTAACTGAAGAAAATCTAATAAAAGAAGTAGAATTTAATGAAAACAAGAGGTACTTCTCAGTTTATAAAACAGTATTACCTACTGGTACTAAGTATAATTGGGAATTAGCAGTTGCAAGAGATGTGACTTTATTAAAAAAAGAGATGACCAAACGTTCAAAAATACAAAGGCGTTTAGAATCGTTCTTGGAGATTTCGACAGATTTATGGGGAATATTGCAAGCAAATTATCATTTTAAAGATGTAAGTGATAATTGTATTAAAACTTTTGGGTGGACATCAGAAGAATTTAAAAATTTAAATGCAGTTAATTTAACCCATCCAGATGATAGAGAACATATATTAAAAAAAATGGATTTCTCATTTAATAAAGATAAAAGAACATTTTTACTTAATAGATTTCTATGTAAAAATGGTAAATATAAATTAATAGAATGGAATTGGTGCTGTTTAGAAGAGGGAAAAACAGTGCTTTTGACTGGCAGAGATATTACTGAAAAGAAAGAATTAGAAGAAGAGAAGAGAAGATTAGAAGAAGCAATAGCTATGGAAAGTCTAAAAACTGAATTTTTTTCAACAGTATCACATGAATTTAAAACACCATTAAATGTTATTTTAAGTACAGTTCAGTTATTATCTGATAAATTAAAAAATAATAAATTAAGTGAAGAAGTTAAAGTAAATCTTAAGTATATAAATGGAATAAAACAAAATTCATATAGATTATTAAAACTGGTGAACAATTTAATAGATATAACTCAAATAGATGGTGGAATTTATAAATTAAGCCTTGAAAATTGTAATATTGTAAGTATTATTGAAAATATAGTACTATCTGCTAGCAAATATATACATGAAAAAAATCGTAATATAATATTTGATACCACTATAGAAGAAATTATACTTGCAATAGATTGTGATAAAATTGAAAGAATAATATTAAACTTATTATCTAATGCAGTTAAATATACAAATAATGGTGGTAATATTTATGTTAGTTTAAGTATGGATACAGATAATAATAATGTTATTGTAAAGATAAAAGATGATGGCATTGGAATACCTGAAAAAGATGTAGAAAACATATTTAGAAGATTTAAGCAATCAGGAGATGTTTTTACGAGAAGATGTGAAGGGACTGGAATTGGGTTATCCATAGTAAGATCTTTAATAGAGATGCATGGTGGAGCAATAAAAGTTAATAAGGAAATAAAAAAAGGGGCTGAATTTGTATTTTATCTTCCTATAATTAAAATGGAAGATAAAGACGTTTGTGATCTTTATGATAAAAGACTAGATTCAAGGTTTGAAAAATACAATATAGAATTTTCTGATATATACTAGAAAGCCATGGATACTATAATAAGGGGATAAGAAAATGAGTAAAGAAGAAAATGAGGTATATATTTTTAAAGATTTAAAGGATTTGTTAAAATTAAAACCATCAAAAGAACTTATAAATAATAAATATATTAATGAGTGTATCAAAGAAGAAACTGAGAATTTTAAAAATGTATTAATAAATTTAAATAGCGAAACGCAGTCTGATGGAATTGCTTTGTTTTTATATGATGAAGAATATAATATGTTAAGATTAAAATTTAAATTAGGAAATGTGTCTGTAATAGGAGAGGATTACACTACACAATTAAATGAACAATCTAAAGAAAAGTTACTTACAAGTAAATATGATCACAGGGCTATAGATATAAAAGAAACATATTGGTTTAAAAAACATATAGAAAACAATAATATTGACACAAATAAAAACTACGGATATATTAGAATGTATTCAATAAAAGATACAAATAAATTGATAGGTATTTTAAGTATTTTTTATACTGAAAATACTAATTTAGATAATATGAATGATAGTGTTATCGATTACGAATGTGAGAAATTAGAATTATTAATTAAGAATAAAATTTTAACCAATAAATTAAGAGAAGAACTTGTAAAAAGAACATTAAATGAAAGTAAATTAAAATCTTTTTTAGAAATTGCAACAGATTTATGGGCAATAATGGATTATAAACAACGTTTTAAGTGTGTATCTCCAAGTGTTATTGATGTTACAGGATGGAGTAATGAAAAAATATCAACAATGAATGTATTTGATATGGTACATCCAGATGATAGAGAGCGAGCAAGAAAATATATAAAATTTATAAAAGATGCAAAAGGTGAAAATTCTATTGCTAAAGTATTATGTGCAAATGGTGAATATAAGATATTTCAATGGAATTGGAGCTGTATTGAAGAGGGAAGATATGTATTTTTAGCAGCTAAAGATATTACAGAACAAAAAAAATTAGAGCAAGAAAAAAAAGAACTAGAAGAAGCTGTTATGATTGAAAATTTTAAAAATAAATTTCTGGCAAATATATCACATGAATTTAAGACACCTTTAAATGTAATACTTGCAACTGTACAGCTTATAGATAAAAATAATAATTTCAAAAATGCTGAAATAGATTTAATTAAGTACATAGATGGAATTAAGAGAAATTCTTATAGGCTGTTAAGACTTATAAATAATCTAATAGATATAACTAAAATAGATTCTGGTCATTGTAATTTCCAACTACAAAATTGTAATGCAGTTGAAATAATTGAAGACATAGTAATGTCAGTAAGAGAATATATAAAAGAAAATACTAGAAATATAATTTTTGACACAAGTGAAGAGGAAATAATAACGGCTTTGGATAAAAATAAAATTGAAACTGTAATGTTAAATTTACTTTCTAATGCTATAAAGTATACAAATGATGATGGAATTATAGAAATAAGAATAAAATACAGTAAAGATAGAAAAAATATACTCATTAGTATAAAAGATAATGGTATAGGTATAGCTAGTAAAGATATAAACAATATTTTTCAAAGATTTAAATATTCAGATAATATACTTAATAGGAGATGTGAGGGGACAGGAATAGGTTTATCTCTTGTGAAATCTTTGGTAGAAATGCATGGTGGAAAGATAATTGCTAAGAATAATCCACTTAAAGGAACAGAGTTTATCTTTTCAATTCCAGTGAGATTAACAGATGATAAAGTTAATAATAAAAAAAATTTAGATAGTACTATAGAAAAATGCAATATAGAATTTTCAGATATATATTTTATATAAACGAAATATTTATTTTACTTATGGTATTTAAGAAAACTATCATTTTGAAAACTATATAAATATAAATTATACGAAGTAAAGCAATTAGAATATAAATTTACTTTAATATTTATGTTTAGTTGATATATAATAGTAACTAACAATATTAGATTAAATAAATAAGGTGAATAAATTGGAAACAAAAAAAATGACAGAAGCAGGAGTTCTTACAGCTGTATTTGTAGTAATAAGCATTATAGCAATTGGTACAGGAATAGGATATTTAGGATATTTAGATTTTATGGTTCCAATAATTACTATGCTTATATACCTAAGATGTGGTTTTAAATATACATTATTATCTAGTGTATCTTCAATTCTAATAATAGCATTAGCTATAGGAGATGTGGTTTCAGGAATCTGTATAAGTCAAAGTATGGTATTAGGATTTATATGTGGAATATTTGTTGAAAAGAAAGAAACAATTTTAGATGATTTATTTTATTGTTCAATACTGTCATGTGTTGTTATGGTTATGATTGATATAAACTTTTCTAATATATTAGGATATAGCCTACTTAAAGAATCTCAAACATATGTGGATAAATTATTATTTTTAAATAAAACATTAAAAAATGTTTTATATTACATTTTAATAATATCACTTCCAGTAGGAACTACATTTATAACATACATCGCATCGTTATTTTTAGGAAAAAAGTTAAATCTACTAAGTTGTGTGTCAAATAAAAAATTTTTAGTTATAAGAAATTTTAAGAAATACGGAATAGTAATTTGTTGTTCTAAGAAAATCATAAACATTGGAATAGTATATTTGTTAAGTATGTATATATTATATTTAAATATAGAAATAAGTAAATTTGTGCATTTAAATATAATATTAAATTCAATAAAATATATAGTTATATACTTTTTGTTACAAGATAGTTACAAGTATATAAACAGAATGATTTATACGTTAACTAAATCTAAGCTTTCACTAATTTTAATAGAGATCTTAACTTTGTATATGCTTCTAAATTATTTTATAAAAACAGCAATAGTGTTAATTAGTATTTCATTTATTATGGATAATATTTTAAATTTAAGAGAAAAGCAAATAGTCTTTTTAGATAAGATTTTAATATAATAAATTAGAATAAAAATACAAGAAATACATATGTACGTTCTTGTATTTTTATTTGTTTTTAACATGCGTAGCATCTACAATGTAATTTTTTCTCAGACATAAGAGTAAAATAATCATAACCGTGAATCCAATAACTAAGAAGATCAGGCTTATAATCTAAAAGGTTCTTTAAAAAATTATCAAATAAGTTTAATTTTACTAAAGTTTTTATAATGTCCTTAGGATAGGGCGTAAATTTACTATAAGGATTTCGAGGGTCTATAACTTTAATTTTACTGTTTTTATCTACAAATATATGTGCATTTCTAATATTTAATCTTTTGAAATCTAAGACTTTAAAATCTTCAATTAAATCTATAATCTCTACAGATAAAGAATAGGTTAATCCATTTTTACATAAAAACTCATAAAGATTATCACCTTCTATGAATTCTCGTAACACCATATTTTCAGCCATAAACAGTACATTAGGAAAAAATCTACTCTTTTTTGTTTTTTCAAGAATTTCTACTTCTTTTTCTGCCTTCTTTTTATTATAGAATATTTTTAAAGCAAATCCTTCGGGAGTTAAATAAACCTTTCCTTCATGTCCTTTACCTAAAAATTCACATTGTTTAACATTTAGAAGGTATCTCATTTTATCACTACTATATATTGATTTATAATATTATATGACTATATTACGTTATTGATACGATACTTAAGATTTTTGCTAATTTATAGTGTGAAATAAAACCTTTATTATTAAATTATGTGAATTAAAGTTAAAATAAGGCTATGTTTTAGCAGAGTGTTGAGATAAGCATAAGCAAAGAGAGCGGTATAATTGAACTTAGGAATGCT
>NZ_JAMQHY010000092.1:0-306 GCF_023845705.1 Clostridium sp. ZBS15 | reverse complement strand
GCAGTTTTTTCATTTCCGCTAAGCCCTAAATTATTTGTTAAAATAACATCTGGATTTGCTGCAATTACTGACTCTTCTGAAGTTGTTATCCAAGAATTTTGGTCTCCAAAAATATTTTTAGCTCCAACTACTTCTATCATTTCATTTAAAAAAGTATCTTTACCAAAAGTAAATAAACCTGAACCTGAGCCTATTTCAAAATAGACACTTTTCTTTTCTGTAATAGTATCAGAAATAGTTTTTATTGCATTAACTTCTTTTTTCATGTTTTCTACTATTTCTTTACCTTTCAATTCAGTATCTGTT
>NZ_JAMQHY010000091.1:3748-4178 GCF_023845705.1 Clostridium sp. ZBS15 | reverse complement strand
CTTTCAATTCAGTATCTGTTATTTGTGCCATAAACTCTATATCGCCATAAATACCATCAATACTATAACTGCTTGGTATATATACAACTGCTATTCCTGCTTGTTTTATTAAAGCAAATGGATCTTCATCCCCTACTTTATTATGCCCAGAGGCTATTATCATGTCTGGCTTTAACGAAATGATAGCTTCAACATCTGGATTTCTAAAATCTAATTGTGGCAATTCAGGATTAACGCCTTCGATATCCGTTGAGTAATTATCTATTGCAATTAATTTATCACCTAAGCCTAATGCCATTAATACCTCTGTATTTGATGGTGCCGTTGAAATTATTTTATTAATTTCCTTAGGTGCTACAAATTCATTACCTTCTCTATCACGCATCGCAGTTGTTTTTTCAGTACAACCTACTAAAACTGACATAAACAT
>NZ_JAMQHY010000091.1:0-3705 GCF_023845705.1 Clostridium sp. ZBS15 | reverse complement strand
ATATTAATTCAAAAAAGAGCCACTCTTTTTGAGAGTAGCTCTAAAAATACATACTAAGAATTTTATATTAGTTGTAGTTTATATCTTTATTAAGCATAAGAATAAATTAATAAATATTTATTATCTCACCCTCAGAAGATAATATGAATTCTATATATGGCAGGTCTCCCGACTTCACTTCATCCTACTTTTCTCACCTTCCCGAATTTTACAGTGGTGTATTTAAGAATTTCGTCAGTTTCACGGTTACTGGGATAGTTTGGGTTTTTCACCCAATTCCCTATTAAGTCAATAAAACACCTTATACAGTTTAATTTTCATACTGATTATATCCTTCAATATATTACTTGTCAAACAAAATCTTTTCTTCATGAAACCATCTTAGTTTAAACAATTACATTAATTACTAATTAACTATAATCAATTCTTTATTAAACTTTGTATAAATTTTTTATTCCCTTTTCTAATGTTTTTTGTTATAATTCTTTATTATTTTATATAAATGAATTAGGAGAATATTTAAAATGAATGAAGAGTTATTGTTTTTATTAAAACAAAATACTAATTGGAATACTAACCTTGTTACCTCTGTAGAAAGAATAGGTGGACTTAATAATAATAACTATAAAGTTTCATATAATGGTGATGATTTTTTTATTAGAATTTGCACCAATCTATATTTAGATAATGATAGAAAAACTGAATTTCAAATCATAAATAAAGCTTCTAATATTGATTTAACTCCTAAACCTTATTATTTTTCTAGCAAAAGTGGTAATATGATTCTTCCTTGGATAAATGGTAAAATGCCTACTGAAGATGAATTCTCCTCTATTAATTTTATTAACAGATTAACTAAAAGATTAAAAGAACTTCATAATTTAAATTGTGAAAAGCTCTTTAAACCCTTTAATCATATAAAAACTAGAATTGATTTATGTAAAAAATTCAATATCTCTTTACCTAATTATATTGATAAACTCTTAAAAAAATTAAATTATCTAGAATTTATTCTAAATAATAATCCAACTATAGGCTTATGTCACAATGATCTTAATTGTTCAAATATACTTCTTTTAAAGAACAACTTATATTTTATTGATTATGAATATTCAGCCATGGGCGATATTTTTTGGGATCTTGCTACAATATCATGGTTCCTTAATGATAATTGTAGAAAGAATTTATTAATACAATATTTTGGTTATTATAAAGAAGAAGATTATAAAAAACTATTAGATTTTTTATATGTAGTTAAATTTTATAATGCAACATGGTCATTATTAAAAACTAAAGATCCAAACAATGATTATGATTATCTTAACGGGGCTAATATTATTTTTGAAGATTTAAGACAAAACTCTTAAATAATTAATCTATTGTCGTACAAATGTCTAACGTAAGTGAGTTAACCTATACTAAATTTCTTTTTGCATTTTCTTCATTTTTCTTTTTTGATTTAAGTATCTTGTAAATCATACCAAGCATTATAAACCATACAGGTGTTACAAATAGGGCTACACGAGTTTCATTATTAAGTGCCAATACGACTATAACAAAAGCAAAAAATGCTAGAATTATATAGTTTACCATTGGATAAAATGGCATTTTGAATTTACTCTTAGTAGCAAGCTCAGGATTAGTTTTGCGATATCTTAGATGGCAGATAACTATAATTGCCCAAATGAAGATAAAGCAGAATGTTGATATACTTGTAATCAGTACAAACACCCCTTCTGGTATAATATAGTTCAGAATAACTGAAATCAATATGACAGTTGCAGAAAACATTGTAGCATTAGAAGGTACTTGATGAGAAGTTAATTTTTTCATTGACTCAGGTGCATTATTTTCTTTAGCAAGAGAGTAAACCATACGACTTGTGCTGAAGATACCGCTGTTACAAGCAGATGCAGCTGATGTTAGTACAACGAAATTTACAATACTTGCTGCTGCTGCGATTCCCACTGCAGCAAATACCTGTACAAATGGGCTTTTATCCGGATTAATTGAATTCCATGGGTATATACTCATAATAACAGTAAGTGCTCCGATATAGAAAATAATAATTCTAATTGGAATATTATTAATAGCCTTTGGAATAACATGTTCTGGATTTTCAGTTTCACCTGCTGTTAAACCAACTAATTCGATTCCAGTAAAAGCAAATACAACCATTTGGAAAGAAAGGATAAAACCTCTTAACCCATTTGGAAACCAGCCACCATGACTCCAAAGGTTTGTAAAGCTAGATATACCAGCATCTGTAGAAAATCCTTTAATAATCATAAATGTACCAATTATAATTAGTGATAAAATTGCAACAACTTTAATTAAGGCAAACCAAAATTCCATTTCACCAAATAACTTTACTGTGGTAAGATTCATAATTAGTAAAATTACAAGAACTATAAGGCTTGGAACCCATTGAGCTATATTGGGGAACCAATATTGTATGTAAAGTCCAGCAGCAGTTAAGTCAGCCATAGCAAGTGAAATCCAACAAAACCAGTAGGTCCATCCAGTAATAAATGCTGCTCTATCTCCTAGATAATCATATACAAAGTCTACAAAAGAATGGTAGTTCAAATTAGAAAGCAATAATTCCCCAAGGGCACGCATAATAAAAAAACAAATTATCCCTGTTATCATATACGCAAATAAAATAGATGGACCTGCCAAGTGAATTGATCTGCCTGCACCAAGGAATAATCCAGTACCAATTGCACCTCCAATTGCAAGTAATTGAACATGACGATTTTTTAGTCCTCTCGATAAATTTTGATTTTCTGACATATGTATTCCGCCTTTCTAAATGTTACTGTTTTTAAATCTGTGTTACTGAGATCACAATTTTCTAGAATTATTATTGGGCCATTGAAATATAGCTTTCTATTTCTATAATGCCCCAAAAAAGTATTATTGATGTTAGTACTGTTATAAAGCATAACTACAAGATATAGTAGCTGATAATACAGTACATAATGTTGCAAAACTAGTAACATTACCTTCTATATTGTCTCTTCCTTATTTTTCTCAAAAGGAAATTTTAGAGCCATAGTCAATTTGAATAATTGAATTAATCCTAGACATACAGTAAGACAGATTCCAGTTTCCATTAGTAAGACTAACAGTTGCCTGCCCAAATACTATAAAATCGATTTGAGTAAGTACTTTTGTTAATTGATCCATTTTATCCCTCCATGTTAGTCAAAAAGCATGTACTAAAAATGCCTTTTCCTATATAAGTATTTTGTGATTGGAGATACAAATGGGAATAGATAAGATCTAAATGAAGTAATAGATAATCTATTACTTTTGTAAGATATGCTACCTTTCCCCTGTCCTTTTACATTAGAGTTTCGTCTTACGACTTTCTCCTTCGGTGCTCTATTTCGAGTCTCTCCAAGGGTTCAGCTAATAGCGGTCATCTCTAATTAAATAGGTACCTGAAAGATTTACTTCTTCGGTGCATGACCATAGTCACAACTCTCCCACTATCTTCGTCTGAACTGTTAAAATATATACTAGTCTATCTTTAATAAAGTTGCACAATTTCTTCATTTTTTTATTAAAATAAAAATGTTATTTCATAATAATTGCTAAAAACATCTATTATAAGATAATAATATGTTTCATTTATAGTAAATAATTTTAATAATAAAACTACTTCTATAAATGTGATATTTTAATATCAAGAAAAAC
>NZ_JAMQHY010000090.1:0-4228 GCF_023845705.1 Clostridium sp. ZBS15 | reverse complement strand
CGCATCCAGAATAATCCCATGTTTTTTCATTTGAGTCAGATGCTATCCTTTGCATTCTACCTGTTATCACCAATTCTCTATTTGACTCTTTTAGCAACACTACAGTTCCTAATGGTAAAAATTCACCTTTATCAATTTCTATTTCACTTTCTTCATTACTAATTATATTTTTTTCATCCTCTTCATTAAGATTTCCAATATTCACCTTGAAACTACATCCATTTAGAATAACAAACATACTTATTAAAACTACACTCAATATAATATTTTTCTTATGCAATTTTTTTATTAATAAACTAACCAATTTCATTTAATGACCCCTTTTATTAAATATAATAGATATGTTCTTTCCATTATCTATTCATTGTTTTTTTTACTTTCTACGCCAAAACTTCCGCCAATTACTTCTGCTGCTCCTACTTCACAATTTCCATTTATAAAATCTCTTTTTGTCTTAAATCCAAGTGCTCCCAAATACCCTTCAGCCTTTGCTGATGTATCTATTCCACCTTTTATATCATGCATGGAAATTGATGCTTTTCCAAAAGATCCAATTGCCTCACATTTTCCTTCTCCATTATCAAACATAAGGCCAACATCTCCACTCATTAAACTAACAGATCCGTCGACTTTAACCTTACTTCCATCTAATTGTATTTCTTTAAATTCATATGGAAAATCAATTAACTTCCCATTTCCTTCAATTCCAACTTTCATAGATGGAGCAAATTCAGCATTTCCATTAAATAAATTTAATTTTACTCCCATACTTCCTTCATATTGCAACACATCTACATATAATTTAAAATCCTCATTATTGCACAAAGTTGCTCTTTTTTTGTCTTTTGAAGATTTACTTTCTACATAAGTATACTTACTAATTTTATTTAATGTAGAATCAATAGATTTTCTATTTCCATAACTATCAGCATCAAAATATGCATCCATATTATCTGGTACAAACATTCCAAATTCATCAGTTCTACCAGTAAAATATTGCCCATTTGAAGCTTGTTTCTTTACTCTAATACCATCTCTATTTCTAGTTACCGGATCATATTCAGGTAAATTTTTCATATCTTTCTCCGAAATTTGGTACGATTTAAAAGCCCATTTTTTTTCATTTGCTTTTTCATACTCTTCTTTATTATCTGGAACAAAATATGCTCCTTTTGATATATCTTTATATCTTTTTTGTGTTCCTCTAAAGTATTCACCATTTTCAGCTTGTTTCTTAACTCTGACATCATCATAGAACGATACAAGTGGCTTAAATGTTGGTAACATCGATACTTCAAGTAGAGATCCAAATTTACTCTGTGCTGCTATTATAGCTGATTCTATATTAATTTTGTTCATAGCTAACATTACTTCTTGATTAATGGCCTCAGCTACTCCATTTTGCGGATCATCATCTGTAAATGCTTCATATGTTTCTCTACAGCTTCCATTTTCGTACACTGCATTACTTTGATTATAGCATTCTCCTTCAAGTGAAATATAACTTGATTTACTCTTTTTAACTAATACTTTATTGCTTCCACTGATAATAAATTTCATGCCTTTCATGATGTAAATTTATTAGTGGGAGTATCTTAAAATATGATTTCTACATTAACATAAATATATTCTTTGTAATTATATTAAAAAGCAAATAAGATTCAAGAATTTTATCTTATCTGCTTTTTTTCTTACATTTCATATTTTATAAATTATAAAAAAATATTGATCATACTTATATCTTTTCTTATATAATCACATCCATTTAGTGATTCAGATATCAATATCTCATCTATAGGATCACCATAAAATTCCCATTTATCTGAAATTCTTTTCAAGAAATTAATCCAAGCTTCTGTATTAATTTCTTTATTTAATTCTATTGATAATTCTATAATATATATTTGTTCTATTTTCCAATAAGTTTCAATTTTAATATATTTTTTCTCTACTATAAAACTTTCTATATTACTAATTATATTCTCAGATATTTCTTTTGCATTAATCTCATTATTAGCATATACGAATAACCTTATAAACATTGTTGTTATACACTCCTCCCTATTTATGTGTAATTTCACCATCTAAAGATACATTTAAATGAGAACCATCTCTACTTAGCCAGCCCATTTGATTTTTTCCTGTTTTTGATAATTGAACCTCCCATTCAAAAGACTGACCAGCAGTTCGTGATGGTCCTTTTGTCCATACATTTCCAAATTTATCGATATATCCTCCATTATTTTTAGGTAAAGGTTGCGTTGGAGTCCAATTTTCAGGTGGAACATATCTTATTTTTCCTTTATTGGGTAACTTAGCTTCTTTAGTAGCACTCTTAACTGTTTTTCCCAAGTTTCCAATACCACTTCCAGCAATAACCTCACTTTTAGAAAAAACATTCTCACCTGATATTATAACGTTAGCCGCTTTTACTCCACTTGCTGATATTGTTAACCAAAATTCCCCTAACATCCCTACTGAAAAATCTCCATAAAGTTCTGCATATTCTGGAGCCATACCACTCCCTGCTTCACCTTTTAAAGATAAATCTCCTGCATCCATTGTAGCATAAATTTTCCTTACCTTCTTTGCATCATTGTCAGTTAATAACTCTTTTCTATATTTTTTTAAGTCATTTATCATTTATTCTCTACAATTTCGTAAATTGAAGCCTTTCTAGCTGATTATCTGAATATACTTCCACTTGATGTTCCGAACCTACAGCTATTTTTACTCTATCTTTTTTCAAATCAATTACATTTTCCTGCATGTATCCTTTTGCTATTAGAAAATTATTGAAAGCTCCAATACTATTGACTTTCTTATTGATGTTAGCAGGCTCATAACTGTTATCAATGAGATATTTTTTATAGATGGTAATGTAGAATCTTTTTAGTGCTCCGTTAAATTCTACATTCATTGTTCCAAGGTATTTTAGAAATGCTGAAATATCTCCAATATAGCTTTGTATTGTATTAGGGCTTTTTCCATCCTCCGTTATGTGTGTTTTGAATTCTTCTACTATTTTTATCATTGTTTATCATCCTCTCATTTTTTGTATAGGAAAAAGACCAACACTGGAATCAATCTCCATTATTGGTCTTCATTTTTTGCACTTAGGGCATAATTGGGGCGTATTCAGTTTTTCTAAAACCATTTCCATTACTAAGTTTGGGCGTAAGGGCGTAGTTCTAATCAATTTATTTTATTATTAACTTATTGAGAAGAAAGAATCCAATAGACACTGTTCATTTCAGCATCAATTGGATTCATCATTGATTCAATTATTTCTTGTATGCAAGCTCACTACAGAATTAGTATTATGCATCAAGTAACAATTTATCTAGGTTATATAAATTAATAAATTTCAATTATTTATTGTTACACCTCTGGTTAAACTAAATTTTGCAGTCAATTTATTAAGTGTTTTGTAGCGAGTCAGTCAACAAAATAGACAATGCTAATTCACCTACTTACATTATTCTAGTCCTTAAAGTTTTCTCTATATATAATTAATATCTTCTTTAAAGTATTCAAAAATTCCCTATATAGCATATTATTATATTTCTATATCATGTTCTATAAGCTCTATTATCTCATCGTAATACTCTTTAGCCACTTGATAAAATTCTGTATCTCTTTCTTTTTCAAATAATTTTTCTAATACCTCTTTTTGTATCACTTTATACTCAATAAAACTAAACATTAATTCTAATGCATTATTTCTAAATAAGGACTTTTCATTCAAGATTTCAGTAATATATATATTCCATCCTTTTAAAACGGCATTTCTGCACGCGATCCCCAACGGTAATGATACACCATTTTCACATGGAATATAATATTCAAATGGATAACTATCAGTTTTATATGTTACTATTTTATCAAATTCAGCTGACCCGTTTCCAATTTCATACAGCAAATTATAAACTTCTTTTTTTTCTATAATATCGTCCGCTTTTAGCATTTCAATTAAAAAAGGAATTAAATAAAATGCTCCATCATAAAGATAACTCTGAACTACAACATTATTATCATATTGCCAATACATTTTTTCTCTATCATTTTGATTATTAGTTACTAACTCTGCAATTGTTTCTGGAACATATTCACATGTACCTCCTTCTTTTTTTAGACTTTTCCATTCAATTTTTTTGATTATTTCTTGTATATTATTAATTTTCATTTTAATCCCCTCCAAATGTTGTTGATAGTGTAAACTTGTTTA
>NZ_JAMQHY010000089.1:1692-5762 GCF_023845705.1 Clostridium sp. ZBS15 | reverse complement strand
ACTTGTATTCAATATTTTCTTAATTATACGTATCAATCCAGTTTAATTTATTAATTTCATTTAATTATGCTGCATTTTTAATGGATTCAAAATATTTTTTTCCTTCTTCATCATTATATTTTCCTTCCCATTTAGATATAACAACAACAGCCAATGAGTTTCCAATTACATTAACAGTAGTTCTTGCCATATCAACAATACGATCGATTCCAGCAATAAAAGCTACTCCCTCTACAGGAATACCTACAGAACCTACAGTAGCTAATAAAACAACAAAAGATGCACCAGGCACTCCTGCCATACCTTTTGAAGTAATCATTAATACAAATACTAAATTAATTTGAGTAGCAAGTGGTAAATGAATTCCATATATTTGTGCAATAAAAAGTGCTCCAATAGCTTGATATAATGTAGATCCATCTAAGTTAAATGAGTATCCTGTTGGAATAACAAATGATGTAATTGACTTTGGACATCCGAACTTCTCCATTTTTTCCATAAGTTTTGGTAAAACTGCTTCAGAGCTTGCTGTAGTATACGCAAGAATAATTTCATCTTTTAAAATTTTTATAAGTGCCATAATACTTATTCCAAATATTTTTCCCACAAAACCAAGCACTACAAGTACAAAGAAAATCATAGCACCATAAACAGTAATAACTAATTTTCCTAATGGAATTAAGGAAGCTAGTCCAAATTTAGAAACTGTTACACCTATTAAACCAAATACCCCTAACGGAGCAAGTTTCATAATTTGATTCGTTACCCAAAACATTGCATCAGCCACACCTTGACAAACAGCAAGAACTGGTTTCCCTTTATCACCAATTGCAGCAACACCTAAACCAAACATAACTGAAAAGAATATAACAGCAAGTAAATCACCTTTAGCAAATGATTCAAAAATATTAGTTGGAACAATATTTATAAATGTGTCCATAAAACCATGATTAGATGCTGCTTCTACGGTACTCATATACTTATCAATACTAACTGCTGAAAGCTCCTGAATATTTACACCAGTTCCTGGATGAACTAAATTTGCTACTAATAAACCTAATATAATAGCACCTGTAGTTACTACTTCAAAATAAAGTATTGTTTTTCCACCAATTTTACCTACTTGCTTAATATCACCTACACCGGCAACACCAACAACAAGTGATGAAAATACAATAGGAACAACTATCATTTTGATTAATCGGATAAAAATATCCCCAAACGGTTGTAGATATGACTCGATAACTGGATTACCATAGAAAACTGCTCCTATTATAATACCTAGTGTAAGTCCAATAAGAATTTGAATTGCTAGTCCTAATTTTTTCATTTAAAGTCCCTCTCAATTGTCTATAATTTTTATCATTAGATTTCTTATACTGGAATATATTCAACAAAATTCCATATAAAATTCCAATTCACAGCATATAGTATAACATAAATAAAAATATTTATCCCTATGTTTTAAAATTCCAAATGTACAACCATTATAATTGCATATTTTTTTTTAATTCTCTTTAAAACTTGATATATATACTTTAAATGCAATTTATATAAAAAGTAAAATTCCAGATAATAAAACAAAGTCTTCTTGACATATTAACAAAAAGTTGTTGTTTGGGAAATCCACTATTTATTTAGCAAAACATGATCATTGAAACCCACTATTTTTAAATTTCAATAAGGATTTATACTTGTCCAATATCTTAGAAACTTAATTTTATTTAAAAAATATTTTATAAATCTCTTGACTGATTATAAAATTCCAAGTAAAATGAAATAAATTTAAATTTACATTTCAAACAATGAATATAAAAGCCTTGATGGGAAGAGTAGTTATTATGAGGTAGTCAAAGCGAATCAGTAATGGTGAGAGACTGATACGAAACTAATAATGAAGAACATCCCGGAGCTTCCAAACGAAATTTATTAAGAGTAGTCTTGGACGGAGCCAAACCGTTATAGCTTGGACAGTATCGAATTTATTTAGTTAATTCCGTACTGATTAAAGTGAGCTTTTTTTAAGCTAATTTAGGTGGTACCACGGAAGTTTAAGTCTTTCGTCCTATGTTTATAGGATGAAGGGCTTTTTTTATTACAAAAAAGTTTAATAGAGATAAATATTTGAACAATTACATTTTTTATTTAACTGAGGAGGAATATTAATATGTGTACAATTATGTGTTATACAGGAACAGACATGAAACATGAAAAATTTGCTGAGGCATTACAAAGAACTGAGTCTAGAGGACCAGATATGACTGAAATTCTAACTTTACCATCTGGTATTTTAGGTTTTCAAAGACTTGCTATTATGGATTTAAGTTTTGGTGGAATGCAACCATTCACAAGAAAAAAAGATGCATCTATCTGTAATGGTGAAATTTATGGATTCCGTAAATTAAAAGAGGAACTAATGGCAAAAGGGCATAAATTTATTTCTGACAGTGATTGCGAAATATTACTTCCAATGTACTTAGAGTACGGGCTAGATATGTTCTCAAAATTAGATGCAGAATTCGCAGCCGTTATCTATGATGGAGAAAAGGATACTTTCATTGCAGCAAGAGATCCAATTGGAATTCGTCCTCTATTCTATGGCTATTCTGAATGTGGTAAAATCATGTTTGCCAGTGAAGCTAAAAATTTAGTTGGTCTTACAGAAAATATTATGTCATTTCCACCAGGACATTATTATGCTGATGGTAAATTTACATGCTACTGTGATATCGCATCAGTAAAGGGTGATTACTGCAAAGATGACTTAGACGTTATTTGTAGTAACATTCATGACAAATTAGTAACTGCTATAGAAAAACGTATGGATGCTGATGCTTCAGTAGGATTCTTATTAAGTGGTGGCTTAGACAGCTCATTAGTATGTTCAATTGCTCAAAAAATGTATCCTGATAAACCAATAAAAACTTTTGCTATAGGTATGACAGAAGATGCCATTGACTTAAAATATGCAAAAGAAGTTGCAGATTACATTCATAGTGATCATACTGTTATTTACATGACCAAAGAAGAAGTTCTTGACTCACTAGAAGAGGTTATTAAACTTCTTGGAACATTTGATATTACAACAATAAGAGCTAGTATTGGTATGTATTTAATTTGTAAAAAGATACATGAGATTTCTGATGTGAGAGTACTTCTAACTGGTGAAATTTCTGATGAATTATTTGGATATAAATATACTGATTTTGCTCCAAATGCAGAAGAATTCCAAAAAGAATCACAAAAGAGAATTAAAGAACTCTTTATGTATGATGTACTTAGAGCGGACCGTTGTATCGCATCTAATTCTTTAGAAGCAAGAGTGCCATTTGGTGATTTAGATTTTGTAAAATATGTTATGTCTATTGACCCTGAAAAGAAATTAAACAAATACAATATGGGGAAATACCTTTTAAGGCATTCTTTTGAAGGTGATTATCTTCCACATAATATTTTATATCGTGAAAAAGCAGCCTTTAGTGATGCTGTAGGACATTCTATGGTAGATTATTTAAAGGAGTATGCAGAAACAGTCTATAGTGGTGAAGATTTTGATAAAATAAGTGAAAAGTATAACTACCATGCTCAACCATTTACAAAAGAATCATTGCTATATAGAGAAATTTTTGAAAAATACTATCCAGGCCAAGCAAAAATGATAGTTGATTTTTGGATGCCAAACAAAGAGTGGGAAGGCTGTGCTGTAGACGATCCTAGTGCCCGAGTATTATCAAATTATGGTGATAGCGGACTATAATTAAAAAATAAATTTAATTTATTTTATATGGTTATTTTTTAGCTTCATTATTATTTAAAGATTATTTAAAGCAACTTCATCATATGTGATGAAGTTGCTTATATACTTTGTTATTTCCCAAGAAATAACATCAATAAAAAATCATGACTATTTCACATGTTCTAATTTTAAGCTTAAAAATCAGTTGCTAAAATCTGTTCTCTTCTCTAACTTCAAAATAATAAACATTTTCATTAAAATGTACTTTTTTCAAACATAAATTTTTTAAGCTTGAACTTTTATATGAGAAAATGTTTTAAATTCAAACAATCCC
>NZ_JAMQHY010000089.1:0-1547 GCF_023845705.1 Clostridium sp. ZBS15 | reverse complement strand
CATTCATCTTTTTAAGATGATTAACTGCTAAAAACATTTCTTCATCAGAAGTTCCAACAACTACAATGTTATGGGAATCATGAGCGACCGTTGTTGCAATTGCTCCATTTTTTATACCAAATCCTTTAACAATTCCCAATCCAATATTTCCTGTTGCGTGATGTCTTTCTATTACAGCCATCTTTAATTGGTCATTAGAAATTGATGCTCTAAAATTGCCTTTATCTATATCAACTTTTTCAACTCTATGATGTGTTATTAAACTATTAGGAACTATTTCTATTACATTGCATAAATCAGAAGATAAAGATATTTCAAAAGCATTTTTTTCTAACTCTTTCATATTTATCTTAGGTAACTTCAGAGCTAATTCTTTACTGTTATCATTTGTTTTAAATTCTTCTTTCTTTATTTTCCCATTATCTACAACACATATCCCCTTCTTTAAAACTTTATCTATTGAAATATTCTGTAATTCATCTAATATTAATAAATCAGCTTGATACCCTGGTGCTATTGCTCCAAAACTACGAAGACCAAAAAATTCTGCTGCATTAATTGTTACCATTTGAATAGCTGTAACTGGATCTAGTCCTTCTTTTATTGCAAGCCTAACATTATGATCTACGCTACCTTCAACAATTAAATCATCAGGTAACTTATCATCTGTAACCAACATACATCTTCTTGAATTTGTTGGAGTTACAACTTTTATTAGTTTTTTTAATTCTTTAGCTGCTGTACCTTCCCTAATCATTAAGTACATACCTAATTCTAAACGTTCCTTTGCTTCCTTAACATTAGCACATTCATGATCTGCATAAATCCCTGTAGATATATATACGTTTAACTCTTCTTTACTAAGCCCTGGAGCATGTCCATCTACAATACCTCCATTTAAATGAGCATTAATAATTTTCTGTAACATCTCTTCATTTAAATTCACTATAGACGAAAAATCCATAAATTCTGCGAGTCCTAAAACCCTTGGGTGTGTGTAAAAAGGTTGTAAATCTTCTGCATCAAGTTTTGCTCCACTATTTTCAAATGAAGTTGCTGGAACGCATGAAGGAAGCATAATAAATACATCTATCGGCAATTCTTCTGATGCATTTAACATAAAGCTGAGCCCATCTATACCTGCAACATTTGCAATTTCATGGGGATCAGCCATTACTGTAGTAACCCCATGTTGAATGAGAACTTTTGATAATTCATGTGGTGTCAACATTGTACTTTCTATATGCATATGGCCATCAATAAATCCAGGGACTATAACTTTATCCTGTGCATCTATAATTTTTTCGCCTTCATACTGACCAATGCCTGCTATAATTCCATCTACAATAGCTATATCGCCTTTCATAATATCTCCAGTAAAAACATTTAGTATTTTTCCATTTTTCACAACAGTATCTGCCTTTATTTCCTTATTAGCTACTTTAATTCTTCTCTTTAATAAATTCATATCAATTTTCATAAGACACGACCTTCCTAAAATTACTAATTAAATTTTTCTTAAAATAAAAAATCCTGATTACAAAGAA
>NZ_JAMQHY010000009.1:174336-232224 GCF_023845705.1 Clostridium sp. ZBS15 | reverse complement strand
GTGAAAGTTCATGTAACCAAATATAAAATTTGGACATTCACTTTTGACAAGCAGTAAATATGACAATACTCATTAAGAATTCTCAAAGTCCAATTACAATGCCACTTTACCTATTGCATATATAAATATATTTAAAGCAAAGTAGAGAAATAATGAATAATATTAATGGAATAAGACCATTATTTAGATAAATATATCTAAAGGTGGTCTTTTAAAATGAGAGAAAAAAAACACGGGATATTTAGAAGAATGTTACCAGTAATTATGCTGATCTTAATTGTATTAGGTGGACTTATAAAAGTGAATATCATTAATACAAAATCATTATCTCCACTTGGAAATACAAAGCAAAATTACGAATTAGTTAGTGAAGAGTTTGGAGAAGACTTTTCAAATTTTATAAAAGACAATTCAACAATTAAAATTTATAAAGAAGAAGATAAACAATTGTTGATCAGAATAGGTAATAAGGACTTAAGAATTAATGAAGAATCTATTTTTACACAGAAGTTAAAAAATTTATATAACAAAATTAGTATTAATTTTACTGGTTTAAAAGAAAATGCGTATAATTTTACTCATAAATCTAAAGAATAATATTTAGATAAAAGGGTTTGAAAAAGTTTTATATAGAAATATTAAATACATGTATGATATAATTTAGGCACTTGAAAAAAATAAAAGGTTTTATTTAAATACAATGGGGGTGACTAAACTGCCTTATTAAGGTAGTTATATATATGAGTGAAAGACAAAAATATATACGAAATTTTTCAATAGTAGCACATATCGATCACGGTAAGTCAACACTTGCAGATAGATTGTTAGAAACAACAGGAACATTAACTAAGAGAGAAATGGAAGAACAAATCTTAGATAATATGGAGATTGAAAGAGAAAGAGGCATAACAATAAAGTCTCAAGCAGCTAGATTAGTCTATAGGAGAGAGAATGGAGAAGAGTATATATTTAATCTTATAGATACTCCAGGACATGTGGATTTTACATATGAAGTCTCTAGAAGTTTAGCAGCATGTGAAGGTGCTTTATTAGTAGTTGATGCAACTCAAGGGATTCAAGCTCAAACTTTAGCAAATTGCTATTTAGCTTTAGATAATGACTTAGAAATTTCACCAGTTATAAATAAAATTGATTTACCTTCAGCTAGACCAGAAGAAGTAAAACAAGAAATTGAAGATGTAATAGGAATAGATGCAGGAAGTGCACCTATGATTTCAGCAAAAACAGGTTTAAATATAGAACAGGTTTTAGAAAGTATAGTTGAAACTTTACCTCCACCTGATGGAGATGAAGAAGCACCTTTAAAGGCTTTGATTTTTGATTCTTATTATGATAGTTATAAGGGTGTTGTATCTATTGTAAGAGTACTTGATGGTAAAGTAAAACCAGGTGATAAAATAAAACTTATGGCAACTAACAAAGTTTATGATGTAACTGAAGTAGGTGTGTTTATTCCAAGCGCGCTTGCAGTTCCAGAATTAAGCGCAGGAGACGTTGGTTACATAACAGCATCAATAAAGAATGTTAGAGATGCAAGAGTTGGTGATACTATAACAGAAGCTAGTAGACCAACAGGAAAGGCATTACCAGGATATAAACCAGCAATACCTATGGTTTATTCAGGAATATATCCAGTAGATGGAGCAAAGTACGATGAATTAAAAGAAGCATTAGAAAAATTACAAATAAATGATGCAGCATTAAACTTTGAACCTGAAACATCTATCGCATTAGGTTTTGGTTTCAGATGTGGATTCCTAGGATTATTGCATATGGAAATAATTCAAGAAAGAGTTGAAAGAGAATTTAATTTAGATATAATTACTACAGCACCATCAGTTATATATAAGGTTACTAAGACAAATGGTGAAGTATTGGATATTACTAATCCAACTAATTTGCCACCAATGACAGAAATAGATTTTATGGAAGAACCAGTGGTAAAAGCATCTATAATTACACCAACTGATTATGTTGGAGCTGTTATGGAATTATGTCAAGAACGTCGTGGAATTTATATAGACATGCAATATATAGAAGAAACAAGAGCGGTAATAACTTATGATATGCCGCTAAATGAAATAGTTTATGACTTTTTCGATACATTAAAATCTAGAACTAGAGGATACGCATCTTTAGATTATGAATTTAAAGGATACAAGACAACTAAGTTAGTTAAGCTTGATATTTTATTAAATGGAGATGTAGTTGATGCATTATCAATGATAGTTCCAGATGAAAGAGCTTATAGCAAAGGAAGAGGCATAGCTGAGAAGTTAAAAGAAATAATTCCAAGACAAATGTTTGAAGTTCCAATTCAAGCTGCAATTGGCTCAAAAATTATAGCAAGAGAAACAGTAAAAGCTATGAGAAAAGATGTATTGGCTAAATGTTATGGTGGAGATATTTCAAGAAAGAAGAAATTACTTGAAAAGCAAAAAGAAGGTAAGAAGAGAATGAGACAGGTTGGTTCTGTTGAAGTACCACAAGAAGCATTTATGGCAGTATTAAAAGTAGATTAAAAAATTAGGCTCTGTTTTAAATGTGTGTTGATATATACAATAGGTAAAAGTTCAATTACTCCGCCCACTTTGCTTATGCATATATCAACACCCTGCTAAAACAGAGCCAAAAATTAACATAAGAAAAAAGCTGACAAATACGTCAGCTTTTTTTGTCTAAAGGCTATGTTTTAAATATTTGTTGATATATGCATATATCAACATTCTGTTAAAATATAGCCTATCTAAAAGTATTAAAAGTGTTAATTAGGAGGAGAAAAGATGAAAGAACTATTTTTAAAAGAAATATCTTTATATATACATATTCCGTTTTGTAAGCAAAAATGCTTATATTGTGATTTTCCCTCATATTCAGGAAAAGAAAAATTTATTAGTGAGTATGTAAATGCACTTAATAAGGAGATTAGAACTAAATCTAGCAATTATAAAATTAAAAGTATATTTATTGGAGGTGGTACGCCCTCTTATTTAAATGAAATAGAATTAGAGAAGCTTTTAAAATGCATTAATACTTTAAGATTAGAAGAAAATTTAGAATTTACTATGGAATGTAATCCTGGTAGTTTAAGTGAAGATAAGCTAAAAATTATGAAAAAATATAATGTAAATAGAATAAGTATGGGACTTCAATCTACAAAATCATCTCTTTTAAAAGAAATCGGGAGAATTCATACTCTTGAAGAATTTGAAAATAATTATTTATTGGCAAGAAAAGTAGGATTTACAAATATAAATATAGACTTAATGTTTGGATTGCCAAATCAAAGTGTAGAAGATTGGAGAAGAACATTAGAGAAAATAATAGAATTTAATCCAGAACACATATCTGCATATAGTCTAATAATTGAAGAGGGAACTTGTTTTTATAATTTATATAATAAAGATAAATTAAATTTACCATCTGAAGAAGAAGAAAGAGAAATGTATTTGCTCACAAAAGAATTTTTGAAAGATAATGGATATAATCAATATGAGATTTCTAATTTTGCAAAAGATGAAAAAGAATGTTACCATAATACAGTTTATTGGAAATTAAATGAATATTTAGGACTAGGAGCTTCAGCAAGTTCTTATATTGATGGGAAAAGAATAAAAAACATAGATGATATAGAACTTTATATTAAAAATATAAATAATAATAAAAATGTTGAAAATGAAATTTATAAAAATAATATAAATGATAACATGGAAGAATTCATGTTTATGGGGCTTAGAATGATCAGCGGAATAGAAGAAAGCGAATTTAAAGAGAGGTTTAAAAAAGATATAGACGAGGTATATGGAACCATAATTGATAAAAATATTAAACAAGAATTATTAGTTCGTAATGGGGGTAGAATATATTTGACATCTCGTGGAATAGAAGTATCAAATAGTGTTATGAGTGATTTTATAATATAACTTTTATAGTAAATTAGAGTAAAAATGAGAAAAATGGAGAAAAGTCAATAAAAAATCAAATAAAAGAAGTGAAGATCTTTATATTAAATATAAATAGAATTGACAAAAAACATGATAAATACTATATTAAAAACATAGTCATTAGCACTCGAACATAGTGAGTGCTAACAAAAGAGGTGAGATTATGACTATTGATGATAGAAAAATAAAAATACTTCAAGCTATTATCAATGATTATATTCATACTGGAGATCCAGTTGGCTCTAGAACTATTGCTAAAAAGTATAACTTAGGGGTAGGGTCTGCAACTATTAGAAATGAGATGGCAGATCTTGAAGATATGGGTTATTTAGAACAACCTCATGCTTCGTCAGGAAGAGTTCCATCTAGTAAGGGATATAGATTATATGTTGATAATTTGATGGAAAATCAATTGCTAACACCTGAAGAAAATTTGAGAATAAAGCAATATATTATAGATACGGCTATGTTAGAAGTAGATAAAATAGTTAGACAAACAAGTTCTTTATTATCAGAACTTACTAATTTAACTTGTGTAGTTCAAACTCCATCAGTAAATAAAAGTTTTATTAAATCACTTCAGTTGATGAAAGTAGATAGTACTACATTAGTATCAGTAATAATAACAGATGCTGGAGTAATGAAAAATCATATAATAAGAGTTAATTCAACGCCTACAATTGAGGAATTGAATAAGATAAATGCAGTTATTAATAGGAGACTCGTAAATCTTTGTATAGAACAAATAAATTTACAAGTTATCAATCAATTAAAAGAAGATTTACAAGGATACGATGAATTATTTAATGCTCTGTTAACTCCATTATATGAAACGTTAAAAAATGCAGCAGATTCACCTGATTTAATTATGGAGGGCACTACTAATATATTTAACTATCCAGAATACAACGATATTGAAAAAGCTAAGGAAATGTTATCTCTTTTTAATGATAAAGAGTCATTAAGAGATTTACTTAAAACAAATGAAGATATAACTATTAGAATAGGTGAGGAAAATTATAAGCCACAAGCCAAAGAATGTAGCATAATAGCTGCAGAATATTCTTTTGGAAATAGACCAATTGGAACCATTGGATTAATAGGCCCTAGAAGAATAGATTATTCTAAAGTAATAGCAATAATGGCTGAAATTGTAAAAGAATTAAACAATATGTTAAATAATCAGAATAAATAATTTTTATAATCAATAAGAGAAGAGGTGTAATTTCAGAAATGGAATATAATGGTGAAACTTTAAAAAATGAAGAAGTAGAAGAGGTAATTGAAGATGTTATCGAAGAAAATGAAAAAAAAGAAGATGACATTGAAAATAATGATAAGGAAAATCTAAATGATGAAACTTCTGAAGAATCTTTAAATGAAGAAGAGGATGAACTTAGCATGATGAAAAAGTATAAAGAAGAAAATGAAAAATTAAAGCAGGAAATGGAATCTTTAAATGATAGAGTATTAAGAATTACTGCTGAATATGACAACTACAGAAAAAGAACAACTAAAGAAAAACAAGGAATATACTCAGATGCATGTGTAGATGTATTAAAAGAATTAGTTCCTGTTTTAGATAATCTTGAAAGAGCAGTTGCTGCAGAAGGAAGTCTTGAGGACCTAAAAAAAGGTGTAGAGATGACAATAAAATCTTGCCAAGGTTCTTTTGAAAAACTAGGAGTTGAAGAAATAGATGCATCAGCAGATTTTGATCCAAATCTTCATCAAGCAGTAATGCATATAGAAGATGAGAATATGGGAAAAAATCAAATTGCAGAAGTTTTCTTAAAAGGATATAAAAAAGAAGATAAAGTAATTAGATATACAGTTGTTAAAGTAGCTAACTAATTAACTAGCCTATGAAAAGAGGCTAATATTTAAATAAAATATACAAATAAATTAAACCAAATTTAGGAGGAATATATTATGGGAAAAATAATAGGAATTGATTTAGGAACAACTAATTCATGTGTTGCAGTTATGGAAGGTGGAGAACCTGTTGTTATAACAAATTCAGAAGGAGCAAGAACTACTCCATCAGTAGTATCTTTCCAAGCTGGCGGAGAAAGACTAGTAGGTCAAGTAGCTAAAAGACAAGCGATAACAAATCCAGACAAAACTATTATCTCAATAAAGAGACATATGGGAACTTCTTATAAAGTTGACATAGATGGTAAGAACTATTCACCACAAGAAATTTCAGCTATGGTACTTCAAAAAATAAAAGCTGATGCTGAAAGCTATTTAGGTGAAAGTGTAACTCAAGCGGTTATTACAGTACCAGCTTACTTTAATGATAGCGAAAGACAAGCAACAAAAGATGCAGGTAAAATTGCTGGTTTAGAAGTATTAAGAATAATCAATGAACCAACAGCAGCAGCTTTAGCTTATGGATTAGATAAAATGGATTCAAATCATAAAATATTAGTTTATGATTTAGGTGGTGGTACTTTTGATGTATCTATCTTAGAATTAGGAGATGGAGTATTTGAAGTATTATCTACTAATGGTGATACAAAACTTGGTGGAGATGACTTCGACCAAAAAGTTATGGATTATATAGCAGAAACATTTAAGGCAGAAAATGGAATTGATTTAAGACAAGATAAAATGGCTCTTCAAAGATTAAAAGAAGCAGCAGAAAAAGCAAAGATTGAATTATCTTCATCAATGCAAACAAACATCAATTTACCATTTATAACAGCTGATGCAACAGGTCCAAAACATATAGACCTAAACTTAACAAGAGCTAAATTCAATGAAATTACTAATGACTTAGTTAAAAGAAGTATTGAACCTATGAAAAAAGCATTAAGTGATGCTGCAATTTCTATAGATGAAATTGAAAAAATAATCTTAGTTGGTGGATCAACAAGAATACCTGCTGTTGTAGAAGCAGTTAAAAACTTTACAGGAAAAGATCCATCAAAGGGAGTTAATCCGGATGAATGTGTAGCAGTAGGAGCTGCAGTTCAAGCAGGAGTATTAACAGGAGAAGTTAAAGATGTATTATTATTAGATGTTACACCATTAACTTTAGGAATAGAAACAGCTGGTGGAATAGCAACTCCATTAATTGAAAGAAATACAACTATTCCAACTAAAAAGAGTCAAATATTCTCAACAGCAGCAGATAGTCAAACATCAGTTGAAATAAATGTAGTTCAAGGTGAAAGACAAATGGCTATGGATAATAAATCATTAGGAAGATTTACTTTATCAGGAATAGCTCCAGCACCAAGAGGAATTCCTCAAATTGAAGTTACTTTTGATATTGATGCTAATGGTATTGTTAAAGTATCAGCATTAGATAAAGGAACAGGAAAAGAAGCTAATATAACTATTACTGCATCTACTAACTTAAATGATGAAGAAATAGATAAGGCTGTAAAAGAAGCAGAAAAATTTGCAGAAGAAGATAAGAAGAGAAAAGAAAAGGTAGAAACTTTAAATAATGCAGATCAATTAATCTATCAAACAGAAAAAGCCTTAACTGAACTTGGAGATAAAGTATCAGCAGAAGACAAAGCTAAAGTTACTGAAAAATTAGAAGCTCTTAAAGCTATAAAAGATGGAGAAGATTTAGAAGCTATAAAGAAAGCTACAGAAGAATTAACTCAAGAATTCTATGCTGTATCTTCTAAAGTTTATGCAGCAGCAGGTGGAGATCCATCTCAAGCTGGTGGATTTGATCCAAATGCAGCAGGTGGAGCAGAGCAAGCACCACATGATGACAATGTTGTAGATGCTGATTTTAAAGTAGATGATGATAAATAATTTTACTATATTCTAGTTATCTAATATAATAATTCAGAGGGAAGGCAATGCTCGTCTTCCCTCTTTAAGGTAGAAAACAAAACTAGGTGGTGAACATTAATAAATGGCAAATAAAGATTATTATGAAGTTCTTGGACTTCAAAAAGGTGCAAGTGATGATGAAATAAAAAAAGCTTTTAGAAAATTAGCTATTAAGTATCATCCCGATAAGAATAAGGGAAATGCAGAAGCAGAAGAAAAATTTAAAGAGATAAATGAAGCGTATCAAGTGCTTTCTGATCCGGAAAAAAAATCTAATTATGATCAGTTTGGAAGTGCTGATTTTAATGGCGGTGGATTTGGATCAGGTGGCTTTGGTGGCTTTGATATGGGCGGCTTTGGAGATATTTTTGATATGTTTACTGGCGGTTCAAGTACACGTAGAAGAAATGGACCAGTTAGAGGAAATGACATTGAATATACATTAACATTAACTTTTGAAGAAGCTGTTTTTGGAGTTGAAAAGGAAATTACAGTTAATAGAAGCGAAAGTTGTGAACACTGTAATGGTTCAGGTGCTGAACCTGGAACTTCTAAGAAGACTTGTCCAACTTGTGGCGGCTCAGGTCAAGTAAGAGTACAAAGACAAACTCCACTTGGAAGTTTTGTATCAACATCAACTTGTGATAGATGTAGTGGTACAGGAAATATAATTGAAAAACCTTGTACACATTGTAGAGGAAATGGAAATGTTAGAAAGACAAGAAAGATAAACGTAAATATTCCTGCGGGAGTTGATACTGGAAATGTTATGCCTCTTAGAGGACAAGGTGAACATGGCTTAAGAGGGGGAAGTCCTGGAGATTTATACATTAGAATAAATGTAGCTCAATCAAAGGAATTCACAAGAAAAGGAAATGATATTTATATAGATACTCATATATCAATGGCTAAAGCAGCTCTTGGTACAGAGATTACAGTTAAAACAGTAGAAGGAAATGTGAAATATACTATTCCTGAAGGAACACAATCAGGAACACTATTTAGATTAAAAGGAAAAGGTGTTGCTAGAGTTAATTCTACTGGAAAAGGTGATCAATATGTAAGAGTTATTGTTGATATACCAAAAGGATTAAATCAAAAGCAAAAAGAAGCGTTATATACGTTTATGGAAGCTTGCGGTGAAGAAATGAATGAAAATACTCATAATTCTAAGAAAACATTTTTCGGAAGAAAAAAATAATTTTTAAATAAAAAATCGTTTCAAATTTTAATATAATTTGAAACGATTTTTTTGCATAATAAAGTGAAATATATATAAAGATAATACTGTAATATAAGCACTATTTTAATTTTAGGGATATTTTAAAGATGGGTTATATTATAATATAAAGCTAGTGAGTAGAGGAATTTATAAATGTTTGTTTATTGTTAATCTTAAAGCAAAGGTAGGTAGGTTTTAATGGATAGGTTGAAAAAAGTTTTGTTAGATGAAATAGAAGATTTCAGAAAAATAGGTCATGATTTTTGTGAAGGTAAAATGTCGGCAATGGATTTTAAGAAAATATCTGGTGGCATGGGAACATATGCTCATCGTGGCGGTGAAAAATTTATGGTGCGTCTTAGAATACCATCAGGAATAACACATGTAGATGAATTAAAATTTATATATGATATGGCTAAAAAGTATAATTTAGAAAAGATACATTTAACTACAAGGCAAGCTGTTCAATTTCATGATATATCTATAGATGATGCATGTGAAATAATGAAAGAAGGATTAGAACATAATATATATACTAGAGGAGCAGGTGGAAATTATCCAAGAAATGTTGCAATGTCTCCACTAGCAGGTGTAGATAGGTATGAAGCTTTTGATGTTACACCTTATGCATTAGCGGTAAATAATCATTTTTTAAGAAAAATAAATACATATAATCTTCCAAGAAAAATTAAGGTTTCATTTTCAAGCAGTAATATGGATTGTGGACATTCTACTGTTACAGACTTAGGATTTTTAGCAGTTGTAGAAAATGGTAAAAAGTATTTTAAGGTATACATAGGCGGAGGGTTAGGAAGAAATCCAAAGTTAGGAATTGTGTATGATGAACTTATAGATCCTAGTGACGTCTTATATCATGTTGAAGCTATGACAAATCTATTTATGGCAGAAGGTGACTATGAGAATAAAAACAAAGCACGTATAAGATATATAATAGATCGAATGGGACCAGAAGAATTTTTAAATTGCTATAAAAAACACTTGAAAGAATTAAAGGACAAAGAAGATTTGACTTTACATTTACATGTATCAGAGTGCAACAAAGAAGGTATAGAAATTGATTTAGAACATAATAGATTGTATGAGCAAAAGCAAAATGGATTATATAGTGTATACTTCCATCCCATAGGAGGTCAATTATATCTTAAAGATTTAAAATTAATTATTGATGAAATTGAAAATATTAAAGATGTAGAAATAAGACTTACTATGACAGAAGGCATGTATATTAGAAATTTAAATGGAGAAGAAGCTAAAAGGCTTTTAGAAGCTACAAAAGATTTAGGTGGAGAAACTACATTAGAACAAAGTATATCTTGTATAGGAGTACCTACATGTCAAATAGGCATATTAAATAGCCAAGGTATATTAGATAATATACTAAAATATTTTAAAGAGAAAAATTATAGAAAGGATGTATTGCCTAGAGTTCATATATCCGGCTGTGGAAATTCATGTGGTATTCATGAAGTCGCTTTGATTGGATTTACAGGAAAGAAGAAGAGAGTAAATGATGAAACTAAAGATGTATTTGAACTTCATATAAATGGATCTTTTGAAGAAGGCAATGCAAGACTTGGTAAAATATATGGAGACATTTTAACAGAAGATATTCCAAAATTTCTTTATGAATTAGCATTATTATTGGAAAAATATAATGTTAATTTTCATGATTATCTAAAGGATCATGAAGAGGAATTTGAAGCATTAGTAAATAAATTTAAAAAATAAGTATAGATTAGCTATTTATTTCTTGATTTTTTGGGAAATAAATAGCTTTTTATATTTTATAAAACCAATTAAATAGAAGTGTTTCAAATTTTATATAATTGCAATATATTTCGATATATGTATAATTATTATGAATGATAAAGTGAATTTTAATGCTAAAATAAGCAAAAGAATTCTTTTTTTATTAAGGAAATACATAGGTCTTATTGGTTTGATATTAAACTTATAAGGCATTAGATAAAAGATGGAGTGAATTAACAATGAGAATGAGAAAAAAGCCATGGGCAAGACCAGAACTTGAAAGTTGTAATTTTTTTATTGTAAATCCTAAAGAAAACAAAGGTAAGTGGAAGGAATCATTTAACAATGAAAATCCTATTTACTTAGAACTTGGATGCGGTAAAGGTGTGTTTGTAGCTGTACATGGTTCTGATAATGAAAATATTAATTATATTGCAATTGATATAAAAGACGAAGTGCTAGGTTTAGCTAAAAGAAATATAGAAAAAGCATATAACGAGAAAAACAAAGAATTAAATAATATTAAATTGATGGCTCAAGAGATTGGTCTTATTAATGAAATGTTAGGTGAAAATGACAACATAAGTAGAATTTATATTAATTTTTGCAATCCTTGGCCTAAAAAGAAACATAAGAAGAGAAGATTAACTCATACAAGACAGTTAACTCAATATAGAAACTTTTTAAAAGAAAATGGAGAGATTTGGTTTAAGACAGATGATGATGAATTATTTGAAGAATCTCTTGAATATTTTAAAGAAGGTAAGTTTAGAATTGAATATATAACTTATGATTTACATACTAGTGGCTTTGAAGGAAATGTTCAAACTGAACATGAAAGAATGTTTACGGAACAAGGAATAAAAACTAAATTTTTAATAGCAATAAAAGAAGACTAAAAAATTAAAATAAGTGTAGGAGTGATTTAATATGAACGGAGTATGGATAGAAGTTAGAGTAATAACAAGTTGCGAAGCAATAGAACCTATATCAGGAATATTTTATGGATTAAACAGTCAAGGGGTTGCTGTAGAAGACCCAAACGATTTATTAACAAGAGATCAAGGCCCATTAACTTGGGATTTTGCAGACATAAACGTATTAGAGCATAAAGGTGAATTTGCAGTAGTTAAAGCTTATTTCTCTGGAGACGATAATTTAGAAGAAATAGTTTCAATTACAAAGGAAAAAATTAAAGAAATTCAAGACATGGGAATAGATATAGGAAAAGGTATAGTTGAATGTGACAAGATAAAAGAAGAAGATTGGGCAAACAACTGGAAGAAGTACTATAAACCATCAAATATTACAGACAGAATAGTTGTAAAACCTATGTGGGAAGAATATGCACCTAAAGATGAAGAGTTAGTCATTGAATTAGATCCAGGAATGGCATTTGGTACAGGAACACATGAAACTACAAGAATGTGTGTTAAAGCACTAGAAAAGTATGTGAAAAAAGATTCAACTGTTTTTGATGTTGGTTGTGGTTCTGGTATTTTAGCTATAGCTGCAGCAAAGCTTGGAGCAAAATTAGCTTTAGGAGTTGATTTAGATCCAGTAGCAGTTGAATCTGCTAAAGAAAATGTAGGATTAAATGATTTAGATAATATTGAAATATTAGAAGGAAATCTTCTTGATGTAATTGATGGTAAAGCTGATATAGTAGTTGCAAATATAATAGCAGAAATTATTTGTATATTAACAGATGATGTTAGTAAAGCTCTAAATAAAGGTGGATTATTTATTACTTCAGGAATAATACATGAAAGAGTAGACATGGTTACTTCAAAGCTTGATGAATGTGGATTTGAGGTTATGGAAGTAAACAAAGATGGAGAATGGAATTGTATAGTTGCTAAATTAAAATAATGTTTTTTAACATTGATTAAAATAGAGCAAAGTAATGAAGCTAAAAATAATTTTGAATTTATTTAATGAAGGAGATTTTTATGCATAAGTTTTTTACTTCAGCATGCAATATCACAGAAAAAGAGGGAAAAATACTTGGTGATGATGTAAAACATATATATAAGGTTTTACGTTTAAATCAGGGTGAAAAAGTAGTTTTAAATAACTGTGAAGGTAAAGAATACTTAGGAGAAATTGAATCTGTTGGAAAACAAGAGGTAATAGTAAATATATTAGAAGAATTAAGTACTAATAATGAAAGTAGAGTAAATATAACTTTATTTCAAGGATTACCTAAAGGGCAAAAGATGGATTTGATAGTTCAAAAAGGAACGGAACTTGGTATAAAAGAATTTGTGCCGATAATAACAGATAGAGTAGATGTTAAATTAAAGGGCGAATTTAAAAAGCTTGAAAGACTAAATAGAATTGCGTTAGAGGCAGCTAAGCAATCAAAAAGAAGTATTATACCAAATGTAAGAGAAGTTGTTGAGTTTGACGAAGCTTTAAATGAACTACAAAGATTAGATCTAATTTTAGTCCCTTATGAAAACGCAGAAAATTTTGGTTTCAAAAGTCTTGTAAAAGAACTAAGTGATAAAAATGTAGATTTAAATTCTATAGAAAATATAGGAGTTGTAATAGGACCAGAAGGTGGATTTGAAGAAAGTGAAATTGAAACTTTAAAACACAAAGGTGCCTATATAATAACTCTAGGCAATAGAATTTTACGTACAGAAACAGCAGGATTTGTAGCTATTTCTTTAATACAATATGAATTAGCAGATTTAGGAGGAAATGTTTAATGAAAGTTGCATTTGCCACATTAGGATGTAGAGTTAATCAATATGAAACTGAAGCGATGACAGAAAAGTTTATAAGAGAAGGTTATAGTGTTACTGACTTTGATGATTTTGCTGATGTTTATGTTATAAATACATGTACAGTTACAAACATGGGGGATAAAAAATCAAGACAAATAATAAGCAAGGCTAGAAGAACTAATAGTGATGCTATAATTGCAGTAGTTGGATGTTATTCTCAAATAGCTCCAGAAGAAGTTTCTAAAATTGAAGGTGTAGATGTTGTTTTAGGAACAAGAAATAAAGGCGATATAGTATATTTTGTTAATAAAGCTAGAGATGAAAAAGCAATACAAGTAAGTGTCAATGAAGTTCTTAGAAATAAAGAATTCGAAGAACTTAATATAGAAGAATATCAAGATAAAACTAGAGCATTTTTAAAAATACAAGATGGATGTAATAGATTTTGTACATTTTGTTTGATTCCATATGCAAGAGGTGCTACTTGTTCTAAAAATCCAGAAAAAGTTATTGAAGAAGTAAAGAAATTAGCAGAGCATGGATTTAAGGAAGTTATCTTATCTGGTATACATACAGCTTCTTATGGAGTGGATCTAGGCTCAGACATTACGCTAATAAGCTTACTGGAAGACATAGAAAAGATAGACGGAATAGATAGAGTTAGAATTGGTTCTATAGAACCAGCATTTTTTACTGATGAAGTAATAAATAAAATAAAAAACATGAAAAAATTATGTCCTCATTTTCATTTATCACTTCAAAGTGGTTCTAATGATACTTTAAAGAGAATGAATAGAAGATATACTGCAGAAGAATATGCTAAAACAGTTCAAACACTAAGAGAGAATATTGAAGATGTATCAATTACAACTGATTTAATAGTAGGTTTCCCTGGTGAAACTGAAGAAGAGTTTAATGAGACATATGAATATTTAAAGAATTTAAAATTAACTAAAGTTCATTTATTTAAATATAGTCCTAGAAAGGGAACTAAAGCAGCAGAAATGCCAAATCAAATAGATGGAACTATTAAAGATAAAAGAAGTAAAATATTATCAGAGTTAAATAAAGAAAATGAAATAGAATTTATTAAGAAACTAGTTGGCAGAGATATGGGTGTTTTAATAGAAAGAGAATGTCCGCATAAAGCAGGAAAGTTTGAAGGATATACAAAAAACTATGTAAAAGCTGAGATTTCTGATGCAAATGAAAAGATGATAGGCAAAATTATGAATTGCAATATAGAAGATTACGAAGATAATTATATTATTGGGAAAATAAAGTAAAGATTTGGTATAATAAATGTGTAAAAATAAGAAAATATAATTATATATAAAATTATATTTTCTAATAGGCTATGTTTTAAATATATATTTATATATGCAATAGATGAAGTGACATTGTGATTGGAATTTTAGAATTATGATAAGAGTTTTGATTATGCATATATCAATATTGTATTAGAACGGAACATTTTGATAATATTTTTTAGGAGGTGAATTTATGGTAGATTGTATATTTTGTAAAATTATAAAAGGTGATATTCCAAGCAAAAAGTTATACGAAGATGAACTTGTATATGCTTTTTATGATATAAATCCAGAAGCACCAGTTCATTTTTTAATTATTCCTAAGGAACATATAAAAAGTGCAAATGAATTAAATGAAAAAAATATTAATGTAGTTTCACACATCTTTAAAGTAATTAATAAACTAGTAGTAGAGCTTGGTATTGCTGAAAGTGGATATAGAATAGTGAACAATTGTGGAGAAGATGGTGGCCAAACGGTAAATCATATGCATTTTCATATTTTAGCTGGTAGAAACTTGCAATGGCCACCAGGTTAAAATTTACAATATAATTAGTCAGACATTTTATTCTAAGTTGTTGACATTAATCATTGTAATATTGTATAATATACCGTGTGTTATAAAGCCCATAGCTGAGTTAATTAATTTAAGCTAGCGGAGGGAGGGATAGTAAATGTCAGAAATTAAAGTTGGAGAAAACGAGACACTTGAAAGTGCTTTAAGAAGATTTAAAAAGAAGTGTGCTAGAGCTGGGGTTCTTTCAGAAGTAAGAAAGAGAGAACATTATGAAAAGCCAAGCGTTAAGAAAAAGAAAAAATCAGAAGCTGCTAGAAAGAGAAAGTTTAAATAAAATGGTTTCTTTTGAAAGAAGGTATAACAATGCCAACAATTAAGGAAAAACTTCAAGAAGACTGGAAAGCCGCTTTAAAGGCTAAAGATAAATTTAAAGCTAATACAATTAGTACAGCTAGATCTGCTATATTATTAGTTGAGAAAACTGATAATGTTAAGCTTGAGGATGATGAAGTTATCAATATTTTAGCAAAAGAAGTTAAGCAAAGAAGAGAATCTATGCTTGAATTCGAAAAAGGAAATAGACAAGATTTAGTGGATCAGTGTAATGCTGAGCTAGAAATTTTGTTGGAATACCTTCCTCAGCAGTTAAGCGAAGAAGAAATAAAACAAATAGTAAAAGATTCAGCTGAAGAAATGGGTGCAAGTAGCATTAAAGATATGGGTAAAGTTATGTCGGCTATAAGACCTAAAATTGTAGGCAGAGCTGATGGTAAACTTGTAAGTCAGATTGTTAAGGAATATTTAAATAAATAATAAAAGAACTCTTTTTTTGAGTTCTTTTATTATTTATAAGCTATACAAAAAATCCTTATGTTTAATATATTGTTAAACATAAGGATTTTTTTGTTGTCCAAGTAATTATGAAAAAATTCTCAAAGAAGCTACATCATCTGAAATTAAGAGTTTTATTACACTATAATTTAAATAATATTTTAATATATAGTATTTTTAGTAAGCACTAACTTGAACTTTAATTTTCAAAAACTGTTTTATATACAAAATACAATGTATGGTAAATTTTAATGAATTAATTTAATTATTTAATCATAGATTACAATAGCAGAGTATTTGGGTATAGAGGAGGAGAATATGGAAGATAAGTTTCAAAGAGGGCGAGAAAAAGTATTTGATAAATTAGAGTTTCCCACAGATGTTGTTTTAGATTTGCCAAAGATCATTGTTGTAGGAAATAAGGAAATAACAATTGAAAATCATAAGGGTATTATGACTTTTGACAATAACATGATAAAAATAAACTCTAGAATTGGTGCAGTTATAGTAGAAGGTGAAAAATTTGAAATACTTTTTATAGGAGATAATACCATTACTATAAGTGGAATTTTTAGAGGAATATCTTATGAGGGATAAATATGATATTAGATAAGTTTAAAGTAGGAAAAATAACAATAGAAGTTAACAGTCTAATACCTGAAAAGACATTGAACATACTTTGGCAAAAAGGAATAAATGTATCAAAAATAGTTAAACTTAATATAACTACAGTAAGGTTTCAGATACCTTTTGATTCATATAAAGAAGTGGAAGAGGTAGTTAAAAGGACTAAAGGAAAAGTCAGAATTGTTGGGAAAAGTGGTATAATAGTTTTACTATTATCAATAAAAAGAAAATTATCATTATGTATTGGAGCAGGAGTATTTTTATTGGTTTTATACTTATTATCTAATTATATCTGGGCCATAGATATACAAACTAGAAATAATTTATCACCATTTGAGGTTAGAAAGGAACTTACATCTATAGGCATAAAACCAGGATTAAAAAAATCTGATATAAATGTATATAATATAGAAAAAAAGATGGAAGATTTAGATTCAGAAGTTATGTGGGTAAGAGCTAGAATAGAAGGATCCACATTAAGAGTAATTGTAGCAGAAAAAGTTAATCCACCAGTTACAGAAAAAGTATTACCAGAGCAAGTGCTAGCTAAGATGGATGGAGAAATTAAAAGGGTATTTACTTTTTCAGGAAATCCAGCAGTAAAACCTGGAGATATAGTAAAAACAGGTAATGTTTTAATTTTGCCAATACAAGGCAAAGAAGGCTTTGAAAAAGAAGTTAAGCCAAGTGGCAGTGTAATAGCTAACACTTTTTACGAAAAGTCAATGGAAGTACAAATAAGTGGGGAAAAAATCCAAAGAACTGGGGAAAAAGATAGAGAAATTTATGTAAACTTTTCGGATAAGAAAATTTATCTAAAAAAAGCTATAAATGATTTTAAATATTATGATAAAATAGAGGAAACTGGTGGTTTATTAAATCAAGTAATATATTTTAGAAAAGAAGGAAAAAGTGTTAATTTAGATAAGGATAAAGCTGTAGAAGATGCAGTAGAAAAATTAAGAAAATCATTACAAAAGGATTTAACTAATGATGCTAAAATAATAGACAATAAAGTAAATATAGAAAATATTTCTAAAGATACAATATGTATAAAGGTGATTTTTACGGTTGAACAAGATATAGCTGAAAATATATCTTAATACTTTCAATGTTAGCGATGAGAAGGTGATTAACATGAAATCAAAAAATAATAAGAAACTACAGAATTTGAAGTCAAAAAAATCAAAGTATTTGGCTTTGTTTGGTACTGTATTTATTGTGTCATATCTTTTACTTTTAACAGCAATAGCACCTAAACAGTTTGATTTGCAAGAGGGCGACATAGCTAGAGTTGATATAAAAGCACCAAGAGATACAATAGATCAAAAAGCAACAAAAGAAAAAGAAAGTGAAGCTATAGAAAAAGTTGATAAGCAGTATACAGTAAAAAATGAAGTTAAAGTTCAAGCAGAAGATAATATAAAGTCTTTATTTGATGAAGTATTAAATTTAAATGCAACAAATATGGATGAAGCAAGTAAAATAACTGAATTAAGAAAAATAACGCAATTTAAATTAACAGATAGTGAATACAAAGAATTAATAAATACACCTAAAGAAACATTAATTGACTTAGAAGGAAAAATAGTCAATATAATTGATAAGATTTATAAGAAAGATATTCAAGAAAATAATGAAAGTTCACTTGAAAATGCAAAAAAAGAAGGAATAAATGCTATTGAAGAATTTAATATAGCAACTCCGTTAAAAGAAATATTAGTTAATATAACAAAATCACAAATAAATCCAAATTTATTTTATGATAGTGAAAAAACTGAAGAAATGCAAAAAGAAGCCCAAAAAAGTACTTCTAAAGTTATAATAAAGAAAAATCAAATTATAATAAAAGAAGGAGAACCTGTAACAGCAGAACAAATTGCTATAATAAACGAATTAGGACTTCTTGATAATGGAATAACAGGCAAATATGTATATGTATATTTATCTTTAGCACTATTTTTATTTGTTATATTATTTTTGCAATATAGTTATATATATTTAAACTATAAGGAAATATTTTTTAATGCTAAAAGATTAATTCTTATTAGTTTAATTAATATACTTTCTCTTATTTTAGCTAGAAGCATTGGAGCTGTTTCGGCATTTTTAATTCCCTTTGCATTTGGATCTATGTTGCTCACATTACTTTTAAATTATAAAATTTCAATTATAATAAGTATTTTTAATTCAGCCGTAATTAGTGCACTGGTTGAATTTGATCCACAAGTGATGTTATTAGTATTTATAAATGCTATTTTAGGTGCTGTTATGCTAAAGAAAATGCAACAGAGGAATGAACTTATATATGCAACATTATATATATCAGTAGTTAGCTCAATATTAACATTAGCTACAGGAGTTATTATATCTAGTAATTTAAAGGAAATTTTCATAGTAAGTTTATTCTCTATAATTGGAGGAGTGTTATCAGGAATCTTTGCATTAGGAGTACTACCATTTTTAGAAGGTACCTTTAATGAAGTTACTACGATTAAGTTATTAGAATTATCAAATCCTAATAATCCACTATTAAAAAAGTTACTCATGGAGGCACCAGGGACATATCATCATAGTATGTTAGTTGCAAACCTTGCAGAGATGGCAGCAGAAGAAGTTGGAGCAAATCCAGTAGTAGCTAGAATTGGAGCTTATTATCATGATGTAGGTAAGACTGAAAGACCTTATTTCTTTGGGGAAAATCAAATTGGTAGAGAAAATCCACATGATAAGATAAGCGCTAAACTTAGTACACACATTATAATATCACATGTTAAAGATGGATTAAGATTAGCTAAAGAACATAAGTTGCCTCCTATAATTCAAGATATTATAGCAGAACACCATGGAACTACCTTGGTAAAATATTTTTATTATACTATGAAAAATAATGCTGAAAATCCAGATGATATAAAGGAAAAAGATTATAGGTATTCAGGACCTATTCCAAGTAGCAAAGAAGCTGGTATAGTAATGCTTGCAGATGGAATAGAAGCAGCGGTTAGATCGATAAAAGAGCCTAACAAAGAAAAAATAGAGGAAATGGTTAATAACATAATAAAGGATAAGTTAAATTCCAATCAATTAATCAATTGTGATTTAACACTTAAGGATATTGAAAAGATAAGATTATGCTTTTTAAATGCATTAAATGGTATATATCATCAAAGAATTGAATATCCAAAAGAAAAATTGTAGGGAGAGTGTAAGATGATTTACGTTGATAATAGACAAGAAAAAATGGAAGTAAGTGATGAGTTTACAAATCATCTAGAAAAGGTAATAGAATTTGCTTTGAAGGAAGAAGAAGTTAATATTTCAAGTGAAATCTCTTTATTATTCGTTGATAATGAAGAGATTAGAGAAATTAATAATGAAACAAGAAATATAGACAGAGCTACAGATGTTTTATCTTTTCCTATGCTGGATTATCCAGAAAAGAAAGTATTTAAAGAAGTTTATACAGAAAATGATTTTTCTAAAGCAGATTTTGATGGAGATGATTTAGTACTTGGAGACATTGTATTGTCTTTAGAGAGAGCTTTAGAACAAAGTAAAGAGTATAATCATTCTTATGAAAGAGAAGCATCTTATCTAGTAGTACATTCAGTGTTACATCTTCTAGGATACGATCATATGGAGGAAGATGATAAGGTGAAAATGAGAAAAAGAGAGGAAGAAATATTAACTGCACTTGATATAAGAAGATAGTAGAAAAGCAGGTGAAAAATAACGATGAAATTTAAAAAAGTTTTAGATAGTTTTAATAATGCTATAAATGGAATCATAGAAACTGTAAGAACAGAGCGTAATATGAAAATACATTTAATAGTGGCGTTATTAATATTGATAGCATGTTTTTTCTTTGATGTAACAAAATATGAATTTCTTATATTAGCCATAACAATTACTATGGTTATAAGTGCAGAAATAATTAATACAGCTATAGAAGCTGTAATAGATCTAAAAGCAAATTATTATCATCCATTAGCTAAAATAGCTAAAAATGCAGCTGCCGGAGCTGTTTTAGTTACTGCAATAAATGCTGTATTAGTAGGATATATAATATTTTGGGATAAATTATCGTATTTTTCATATAACTTAATTAATAAAGTTAAAAAATCAGAGCCATACACAATTTTTATTGTACTTGTAATAGTATGTATAGCTACAATAATAGTAAAAGCTATATTTGGAGAGGGAACACCATTAAAAGGTGGAATGCCAAGTGGACATAGTGCTTTAGCATTTTCAATTGCCACAGCAATTTCATTAATTACAGAAGAGCCTATATGTGTTATGTTAAGCTATTTAATGGCTCTTATAACCGCTCAAAGTAGAGTTGACTCTGAAGTACATACGATTTTAGAAGTTATTGTAGGAGCACTCTTTGGAATTTTATTAACTATGCTTATATTTGTAGTATTTAGGATATAAACAGTAAAATTAATACTTAGAAAAGCCTGAAATTTTTTAATTAGTGTTAGCAATTGATAAACTATGTAGTTAGTTTATTCTTTTAAAGATAAATTTCTTTCAAATAAATAATAAGTGCTCGTAAAATATCATTAGAAAATTTTACGAGCATTTGTAATTTAGGCATAATCAAAAAGTTTTAATTATTATCATAGAAATATTAATTAATAATTTTTTATATATATTCTTATTTCATAAACGTTGTTAATTATTATTTATAATATACATAATAGAATAAATAGAGTATACTATTTGTAAACTATATTATGATTAGAGAAGATATAGTTATTTTCTAGTTAGGGAAATAAACTTTATCTAAAGATGAATTTTAATTTATAATTAACGTATAACTTAATTACAGTATTTGAGTATGGTTAAGTTATAGAAGGAGGAAAAATGTTTAAATCAGGATTCGTTACAATAGTTGGTAGACCTAATGTGGGAAAATCAACTTTATTAAATTATATAATGGGGGAGAAACTATCAATAGTTTCTAATAAGCCTCAAACCACTAGAAATAATATTCAAACAATATTAACAGGTGAGGACTATCAAATTGTCTTTGTTGATACACCAGGAATTCATAAGCCAAAACATAAGCTTGGAGAATATATGGTCAATTCTGCGAAGGATTCGACTAATGATGTTGATTTAGTTTTATTTTTAACTAATCCAGACGAAGAAATCGGAAAAGGAGATAAGTTTATCTTAGAATCTTTAAAAGATAAAAAATGTCCTGTATACCTTGTTTTAAATAAGATAGATGAAAGCACACCTGAAAGAGTAGCTAAAAGTTTAGAAATGTATTCAAGCGAATTCAACTTTAAAGAAATAGTTCCTATAGCTGCAATAAAGGGAAAAAATGTAGACACATTAGTTGACTTAATGAAAACTGAGTTACCAGAAGGTCCTAAATATTATCCAGAAGATATGATAACAGACGTTCCAGAGAGATTTGTTGTTTCTGAAATTGTAAGAGAAAAAGCTTTAAGATGTTTACGTGATGAAGTACCTCATGGTATTGCTGTTGACATAATTCAAATGAAGCAAAGTGACAATGGAACATATCATATAGAAGTTGATTTAATTTGTGAAAAAGATTCCCATAAAGGAATAATAATAGGTAAAAACGGACAAATGCTTAAAAAAATAGGTGAAACTTCAAGATATGAGTTAGAAAGATTCTTGAGAACAAAAGTTAATGTTAAAATATGGGTTAAAGTAAGAAAAGAGTGGAGAGATAATCAAAATCTGTTAAAAGAATTAGGATATAAGAAAAAATAGATATATTTATTCTAAAATTAGGAGATGATCTTTCTGGCACTTTTTGAAAGTAAAGCTGTTATTATAAAATCACAGGATTTTAAAGAAAATGATAAATTAGTTTGGCTTTATACAGAAGAGTTGGGTAAGATTGCTGCTATAGCAAAAGGGGCAAAGAAAAGTAAAAATAAAACTTTTTCTATTACTTTGCCTTTGTGCTATGGTGAGTACATGTTATATAAAGGTAAGAATTTGTATACGATTCAAGAAGGGAAAATTATAAATTCTTTTCAAGGATTGTTAGAAAACTTAGATAAGCTTACTTACTCATCTTATTTATGTGAACTCATAGATATATGTACACCTGATGATGAAAAAAATAAACAGATTTTTATAGATTTAGTTACTACTTTTTATCTTTTAGATACAAATGCTTTAGAGTATGAACTATTAGTAAGAGCATTTGAATTGAAATTATTAAAAAACACAGGATATTCTTTAGAATTAGAGAATTGCTGTATGTGTAAAAAGAAAATTCCCTCATCTAATTATATAAGTTTATCTAATTACGGTGGGGTATGTGATGAATGTCCTAAAGAATATGGATTGTATATTTCAAAAGCTACTTATAATGCTTTGAAATTTTTATTAAAGATGAGAATAGATAAGGTATATAGACTTAATTTAACTGATAAAATCAAAGAAGAATTAGAGAAAATATCTAGCTATTTGATATCAAATAATTATTCTAAAAAGCCTAAAAGCTTAGAAATGTTAAAATTTATTAAGGAGTGATAAATAATGACTAATATTACATTAGAAAAAGTAGATATGATAATAGAAAGAACAGGAGTTAGCTATGCAATAGCTAAACATGCGTTAGAAGAATGTAATGGAGATGTTTTAGAAGCATTAATTTATTTAGAAGAAGAAATTAAAGATGATGAAAATGTAGACTATAATATTTATGATGATAAAGAAGATAAACAAAATATGACTATAGAAGAATTAAAAAATTTTATTAAAGATTTAATTCATAAAGGGAATATAACAAGAATAAAGATTAAGAAGGAGGATACTGAATTAATAGATATTCCTGTAAATGCAGGAATAGCCGCTGGAGTTATTGCAGTATTAATTCCACCAATATTGGTAGCAGGTATAATTGCAGCAGTTGCAACAAAAATAACAATAGAAATAACTAAAAAAGATGGTTCAGTCGAAGTTATAAATAAATATGTATGTAAAGTTTCAAATGATGTGAAAGACAAAGCCGTTGATATTGCAGATAAAATGAAATCTAAAGTAGATGAAGTAAAGAATAAAGTAAAAACAAATAATGGTGAAGATAAATCAAAAGTATATACTGGAAATGAAACAGTTTATACATATAAAGTTGATTTTGATGACCAAGATTAAAAGTTTAAGTAATTCTTTTATTTCAGGGAAAGAGGGAGAATTTTGAAGTTATCAAATAGGCAAGAAGAAATAATTAAGTTAGTAAAAGAGCATCAACCAATCACAAGTGAGGCTTTAGCAGAAAAGTTAGGTTTAACAAGAGCTGCAATTAGAGCAGATTTATCAATACTTACAATGATAGGCATTTTAGATGCTAGACCTAAGGTAGGATATATATATTCGGGCAAATCTTCTAGTGGTATGTTACATGACTATATAACTGAAATTAAAGCTAATGCAATTATGTCTAAGCCAATTACAGTTAGTGAAGAAACTATGGTATATGATGCAATTGTATTTTTATTCCTTAATGATGTAGGTACATTATTTGTAGAAAATGAAGGCGTTTTAACTGGAGCTGTTTCAAGAAAGGATTTTCTTAAAATTGCTATAGGCGGAACGGATATCCACAAGGTACCAATTGGAGTAATAATGACTCGTATGCCAAATATTATATGTGGTAATAAAGATGATAATGCATATGATTTAGCTAAAAAAATAATAGAGCATGAAATTGACAGTATCCCCATTGTAGAATCGTTAGAAAAGATAGGTGATAAGGAACAATTTAAGATAATAGGAAAAGTTTCCAAGACTAATGTTACAAAATTGTTTGTTAAATTAGGAAAACAATAATAATAAGGTTAATCAGTGCTAACTACGAGATATTTTTTCTCGATAGTAAATATATGGTATAAAAATTTGAGAATGGGGGAGTATTGATATGACCAAAAAGTATGTTTATCTTTTCAATGAGGGAAATGCTTCAATGAGAAATTTACTAGGAGGTAAAGGTGCAAATTTAGCAGAAATGACTAATTTAGGCATTCCTGTACCTTATGGGTTCACAGTTACAACTGAAGCATGTAACAAGTACTATGAAGATGGTAAAGCTATTTCAGATGAAATTATAAATGAAATTTATAATAGTTTACAAAAACTTGAAAGTGTTAGTGGAAAAGAATTTGGAAACAATAAAAATCCACTATTAGTATCAGTAAGATCTGGAGCAAGAACATCAATGCCAGGAATGATGGATACTATTTTAAATTTAGGATTAAATGATGAAGTAGTAGAAAGCATGGCTAAATTAACTAATAATCCTAGATTTGCGTATGATTCTTACAGAAGATTTGTTCAAATGTTTTCAGATGTTGTTATGGGTATAGAAAACAGATTATTTGAAAATAAAATTGAAGAAATTAAAGATAAAAAAGGGGTAGAATTTGATACAGATTTAGATGAAAATGATTTAAAAGTATTGGTATCTGAATTTAAAGCAATATATAAAAAGGAAAAAGGGGAAGATTTCCCGCAAAATCCTAAAACTCAGCTAATTGAAGCTGTAACTGCAGTATTTAGATCATGGAATAATCCTAGAGCTATTGTTTATAGAAGACTTAATGATATTCCAGGTGAATGGGGTACAGCAGTAAATGTACAAGAAATGGTTTTTGGAAATAAGGGTGAAACATCTGGAACAGGTGTTGTATTTTCAAGAAATCCAGCAACAGGAGAAAACGTTATTTATGGTGAATACTTAATGAATGCACAAGGTGAAGATGTTGTAGCAGGTATAAGAACACCACTTCCAATATCAAAGTTAAAAGAACAAGATCCTAAGATTTATGAGGAATTTGTTAATATTGTAAGTAAATTAGAAAATCATTATAAAGATATGCAAGATATGGAGATAACTATAGAAGAAGGAAAGTTGTATTTCTTACAAACCAGAAATGGTAAGAGAACAGCTCAAGCAGCATTAAAAATAGCTGTTGATTTGCTTAATGATGGAATGATAACTAAAGAAGAGGCTGTATTAAAAGTTGAACCTAAACAATTAGATACATTGCTTCATCCTACATTCTATACTGAGGCATTAAAAAAGGCCAATCCTATTGCTAAAGGCTTACCAGCATCTCCAGGAGCAGCTTGTGGTAAAATTGCATTTACAGCTGAAGAAGCTAAAGATAGAGCTGCTTTAGATGAAGATGTTATTCTAGTAAGGCTTGAAACATCTCCAGAAGATATAGAAGGTATGGTTGCCGCTAAAGGTATATTAACAGTAAGAGGAGGAATGACTTCTCATGCAGCTGTAGTTGCTAGAGGAATGGGAACTTGCTGCGTAGCAGGCTGTGGAACTATTAAGGTAGATGAAATTAAGAGAACTCTTAGAGTTGGAGATAAAGTATATACATCTAATGATTTTATTTCCATAGATGGTACTTCAGGAAATGTATATGGAGAAAAAATAAAAACTGTTATACCAGAAATATCAGGTTATTTTGCAACATTTATGTGTTGGGCTGATGAAATAAGAAAATTAAAAGTTAGAGCTAATGCAGATACACCAAAGGATGCCAAACAAGCGGTTGAATTTGGTGCAGAAGGAATCGGACTTTGCAGAACTGAGCATATGTTCTTTGCAGAAGATAGAATAATGGCAGTAAGACAAATGATTACATCTAAAGATGAAGAACAAAGAAGAGTTGCACTTGACAAAATATTACCAATGCAAAGAGGAGATTTTATAGGGATATATGAAGCTTTAGAAGAAAGACCTGTTACTATAAGATTGTTAGATCCACCTTTACATGAATTTTTACCAAGTACAGAGCAAGATATAATGACATTATCTAAGGAAATTGGATTAACTTTTGAAGAGTTAAAGCTTACAGTTGATAATTTACATGAATTTAATCCAATGATGGGTCATAGAGGTTGCCGTCTTGCGGTATCATATCCAGAAATAGCAGAGATGCAAACAAGAGCTATTATAGAAGCTGCTATAGAAGTTAAAACTAATAAAGGATATAATATTATTCCAGAAATAATGATACCTTTAATAGGTGATTTAAAAGAATTAAAATACGTAAAAGATGTAATAAAAAATACTGCAGAATCAGTATTAAAAGAAAAAAATATTGATTTAGAATATAAAATAGGAACAATGATAGAGATACCAAGAGCAGCATTAACAGCTGATGAAGTTGCAAAAGAAGCTGAATTCTTCTCATTTGGTACTAATGATTTAACTCAAATGACATTCGGTTTCTCAAGAGATGATGCTTCTAAGTTCTTATCTGATTATTATGATAAGAAGATATATGAACAAGATCCATTTGCTAAATTAGATAGAAGTGGTGTTGGAGCTTTAATTAAAATCGCAGTAGAAAAGGGCAGAGAAACAAGACCTGATATTAAATTAGGTATATGTGGAGAACATGGTGGAGATCCATCATCAATCGAATTCTGTCATGATTTGGGACTTAATTATGTTTCTTGTTCACCTTTTAGAGTACCACTTGCTAGACTTGCAGCAGCACAAGCTCAAGTCAGAAATAACAGGTAATAGCAGAAAACAAATTATATATTAAATTAAAAAATAAAAAGCACGTAATGGTAAATTCCATTGCGTGTTTTTTATTGTACATAAAATTATAAAATTTTTATTTGATTAAGTTTAATAATATCAATGGTCTTAGGAATATTGAATAGTAAAAATACTAACCATGAAGTAAAAGTGGCACAGTCACTTTTTTTATATTAAAAGTATATTAAATTCATTTTTTATATTCATCAGTAATTCTAATGCAAAATTATATTGAGTAGTACTCTTTGATGTTGTATTTTTTAAGAGTGTTAAAAAGGCAGTTTTATTGCATTTTGATATATTTCTATAATAATCCCTTGAAATTCTCCAATATTTTTGGGGAAAACAAATATAGGATAATAAATATCTTAAATCAGAAGGTGTTAATTTAAAGATTTCATTATAGGTTTTTATTATAGATAAAGCTAAATCAACATTCCAATTTGTATTTTCACGTTTAAGAAGTCTACGCATAAAGTAAGCTAAGTCTTTAGCGCAATAATCGATTTTACATTTATCAAAATCTATTATGCATGTTTCTAAATCTTTAGTGAAAATTATATTCTTATTTACATAATCACCATGACATAATGAAGTGCTTAATTCTTCATTATCAATATTGTAAGCTATATCTAAAGAGAGTTTTGCAAGATATAAATTAACATCAAAATTAGATATAAATTCTTTAGAAAAATCATCCTTATATTTGAAAGCTTGATTAGATATCGTTAATAATTGTTCAAAATGTTTTAAGGTTGATATGTAGTAATCATCAAGACCTACCTTATATGAACTTCCTAGAATAGGTTGAAAATCTGTTGAAATTAGATGCATATTAGCAAGTTTTTTTATAGAAAGTATAACGTGGTTTAGATCATCAAAATTACATTTTACACCGTCAATCCAAGGTGTTAGTATAAAGAGCATGTCTGAATAAGATACAAATCTATTATTATCAGTAGTGGGAATAAATTTTGGAACTTGTATACCATATCTGTAAACCCATTCATTAGCAGAATATACATATAGTAAATCGGGTAAATCATAATAAACTTTTTTTAAACAATAGCATTTATTATTAGCTTCTACTTTATATACAGCTCTTTGTTTAGCAGTATCTTTAAATTTAACTACGTCTACCTTAGCATTTTGTAAATTATAATGTTTTAAAACAGTGTTTTTTATTATATCAGGTGATAGATTTGATTTTTCTAATAAATTTAATTCTGGTTCCATAAAATACTTCTCCTTATAAATTTATTCATTACTATGATATTAATAAAAAACTATAAATATACATAAAAAAGGAAATAAAAAATTAAAGTATAACAATAATTAATGAGGTTTTGGTAAATAATAATTTTATGAATTTATAAAGGATTTTAATGATATATATAGAATAGATAAGAAGAGGTGAAGTATATGAATATAAGGAAAAAAATTGAGTATTTTGAAAACTTGACATTTATTAAGGAAGCCTCTTTTTCCTCTCACTCTTTAGGAAGGAATAAACAAGAAGATGATGATGATATTAGAACTTGCTATATGATTGATAGAGACAGAATTATTCATAGTAAGTCATTTAGAAGATTAAAACATAAAACTCAGGTATATATAAAAACATTTGGTGATCATTATAGAACCAGATTAACTCATACCTTAGAAGTTGCACAAGTAGCTAGGAACATAGGCGTTGGTATCGGATTAAATGAAAATTTAATTGAAGCTATAGCGTTAGGACATGATTTAGGGCATGTTGCATTTGCACATAACGGAGAAGAGGTTTTAAATGAATACTTAGAAGAAGGCTTTAGGCATAATGAGCAAAGTGTTAGAGTTGTAAATGAGTTGGAAAATGATGGAGAAGGACTTAATTTAAGTAAAGAAGTTCTTGATGGAATACTAAATCATAGTGGATTTGGTGGGAAAAGTAATAAATCATTAACATTAGAAGGTACTGTAGTAAAGTATAGTGATAAAATTGCTTATTTAAATCATGATATAGATGATTCCATAAGAGCTGGTTTATTAAAAGAAAGTGATATTCCAAGTGATATAAAAAAAGTATTAGGTAATTCTTCAGATGAGAGAATGGAAAAATTAATTAAAAATTTTATAAAAACATCAAACAATAATATTGAAAATGGAATCAAGAAAGTTTCCTTAGATGAAGAAACTGAAGAAATAATGATTAAACTTAGAAAATTTATGTTTGAAAATATATATTTAGGAGATACATTAAAGGTAGAAAGAGATAAGGCGAAATTTATATTAAGGCAACTTTTAAATTACTATAGTAATAAACCGGAAGAAATGCCGGAATTATATAAGGATATAGTAGAAAAAGAAGGTTTAGAAAGAGGTGTTGCAGATTATATAGCTGGAATGAGCGATGATTACTGTTTATCTTTGTTTAATAGATTGTATGTTCCTAAATTAGTAATATATTAGCTGTTTAAATAAATTTATAATGGTAAAGCTAGAATCAAGAATATCTAATGTATTCTTGTAGTATAAAATACCAATAAATTGGGCAAACAAATTTTGTAATGAAAAAAGAGGATTATAAGGTAAAAAAAAGAATTATTAATTCAATGACATAATATAAAAAAATTTTTTTGGATAATTAAGAAGGAAAAGTGAGTATGATGTCGAATATTATATAATTGTTGAAAAATTAAGTAAGGAGGGAGATGTCTCCTTGCAAATTCCACAAGAAATTATTGAAAAAGTAAAAGAACAAACTGATATAGTGGATATTATATCAGAAAGTGTAAGATTAAAGAGAACAGGAAAAAATTATATAGGGTTATGTCCGTTTCATAGTGATAAAACACCATCATTTAGCGTTTCGCAAGAAAAGCAAATATATAAATGTTTTGCATGTGGAGAAGCTGGTAATGTTTTAACTTTTATTATGAAACAAAAAAATCTTACATTTGTAGAAGCAGTAAAGTATTTAGCTAATAAAGCTAATATTCCTATAAATCTACATTCTAACGAAACGCCTCAGTTTATTAAAAAGAGGGAGATATTATATAAAATTAATGTAGAAACTGGAAGATATTACTTTACTAATTTGCAAAAAATACATTTAGCAAAAGATTATTTTCTTAACAGAGGAATAAAAGAAGCAACTATAAAGAAGTTTGGACTTGGATATTCTAAGAATAGTTGGAGAGATCTGATTACTTATTTAAGAACTAAGGGATATAAAGATGACTTTTTAATAGAAGCAGGATTGGTTTCAAAAAATCAAGAGAAAGGAAATATATATGACAGATTTAGAAATCGAGTTATGTTTCCTGTTTTTGATGTGAAAGGTAGAGTCATTGGGTTTGGAGGAAGAGTATTAGATGATTCAAAACCTAAGTATTTAAATTCACCTGAAACTACAATATTTCAAAAAGGAATTAATCTTTATGGATTAAATTTTGCAGTCAAAAACAAGCTTAAAGAGGATTATATGATAATTGTTGAAGGGTATATGGACTTAATAACGCTTCATCAGTATGGGGTAACAAATGTTGTTGCGTCATTGGGAACAGCTCTAACTAACAATCAAGCTAAACTCTTAAAGCGATATACGAACAATGTTATTATATCATATGATGCAGATATTGCAGGGCAAACAGCTACTTTAAGAGGTCTTGAGATACTTAGAAATTCTGGTTTTGAAGTTAAGGTACTTGTAATTCCACAAGGAAAAGATCCAGATGAGTTTGTAAGAAGTAATGGAAAAGATGCTTTTTTAAAACTAGCAAGGGAAGCACTACCTTTAATTGAATACAGAATTAAAAGAATAAAAGAAGGCATAAATTTAAAGGACAGAAATAATTTAATTAGGTATGGAGAAAAAGTAGCAGAAATTTTAGCAGACTTAAATCCAGTAGAAAAAGATGTATATATAAAGAAAATTTCAGAAGATACTGGTATAAAAGAACAGGCACTATATGATTTACTTTCACAAGTAATGTCAAAAAACCAAAAAGAAGATAATTATGTGAATAAAAAGGAATATTTTGGAACAAAATTATATATAGAGCCTGCATATTTAAAAGCGGAAAGAGCTTTACTTAAATTAATGTTAAACGAAGAAATCTATGACCAAATTAAAGATAGTATGAGCTTAGAGGATTTTATATTAGATTCTCATAAAAGAATATATTCTTTAATATTAGAAGCTAAAAATGAAAATTCTAATAATGTAGAATCATATGTGGAAAATAGATGTGATGAAATTGAAAGTTCAAAAGAATGGATTGAGATAAAAGAACTTGAGATTCTAGACTTAAGTAACAAAGATAAGTTAATCAATGATTATTTAAATGAAGTAAAGTGTTTTAAACTACAATTAGAAATCAATGATTTAAAAAATGAACAAAAAAGATTGGAAGATAAGGGAATGATTGAGGAGTCTATAAAACTTGCAGTTAAGTTAACAAATTTAGAAATATTGAAAAAAAGAAAGAGAGGTTAATGGTCATGGCAGAAGGAGGTAAAGAAAGTATGGAGCAAAAAGTTAAGAATAAGACCGAAAAAGGAAAAGAAGATAAAAGTGCTAAAATGGCCATGGTAAAAGGTCTGATTGATAAAGGTAAGAAAAATGGTTCTTTGACTTATAAAGAAATTATGGATGAAATAGATCATATAGATTTAAGTCCAGAGCAAATAGAAAAAATTTATGAAGTACTTGAAATGATGGGAATTGAAGTAATCGGTGGTGCAACTGATGCACCAGAAGTTGAAGAAGAGATAGATTTAACAGTTTTAGAAGGAATTGCAATAGATGACCCTGTTAGAATGTACTTGAAGGAAATCGGTAAAGTACCTTTATTATCATCAGAACAAGAAATAGATTATGCTAAGAGAATTGAAGAAGGCGATCCAGTAGCTAAGAAGAAACTTGCAGAAGCTAATTTAAGATTAGTAGTAAGTATAGCTAAAAGATATGTTGGTAGAGGTATGTTATTCTTAGACTTAATTCAAGAAGGGAACTTAGGTCTTATAAAAGCAGTAGAGAAATTTGACTATAGAAAGGGTTTTAAATTTTCTACTTATGCAACATGGTGGATTAGACAGGCAATAACTAGAGCCATTGCGGATCAAGCTAGAACTATTAGAATACCAGTTCATATGGTAGAAACTATCAATAAGTTAATAAGAGTTCAAAGACAATTATTACAAGAATTGGGTAGAGATCCTTTCCCAGAAGAAATTTCAAAGGTAATGGAATTACCAGTAGATAAAGTACGTGAAATTCAAAAAATCGCTCAAGAGCCAGTATCATTAGAAACACCTATTGGTGAAGAAGAAGATTCTCACTTAGGTGACTTTATACCAGACGATGAAGCTCCAGCTCCAGCAGAAGCAGCAGCATTTACAATGCTGAAAGAACAATTAATAAATGTATTAGATACTTTAACTCCAAGAGAAGAAAAAGTTCTAAGACTAAGGTTTGGACTAGATGATGGAAGAGCTAGAACCCTTGAAGAAGTAGGAAAAGAGTTTAATGTAACAAGAGAAAGAATTAGACAAATTGAAGCTAAAGCATTAAGAAAGCTTAGACATCCATCAAGAAGTAAGAAATTAAAAGATTATCTAGATTAAAAAGCACCTTTACAGGTGCTCTTTTTTATAGTATAAGAAATTATAGAATTTTTTGAAATTTAAATAATGATAAATAGAAGAGGAGATAAATTATGGATTTAAGCAAAAGATTAAATTGGATATTAGAATATGTTGATAAATGTGATGCTGTAATGGACGTAGGAACTGATCATGGATATATACCAATTTACTTAGTAAAAAATAAAATGGTAGAAAAAGTAATTGCAAGTGATATAAATAAAGATCCACTTCAAAAAGCAAAGATTAATGCTTCATTAGATGGAGTTATAGATAAAATAGATTTACGTTTAGGGGGAGGTCTTTCACCTTTAAAGAAGAATGAAGTACAAGGTGTGATAATAGCTGGAATGGGTGGAAATCTAATAAGAGATATATTAGAAGAAGATATTAATAAAGTTAAAAAATTAGATTATTTAATTCTTCAACCAGCTCAAAATCCAGAAGTATTAAGAGAATACTTATATAATAACAATTATGAGATTTTAAATGAAGACTTATGTTTTGATGAAGGTCAATTTTATGAATTATTTAAGGTGAAATATAAAATGCGAGAAAAAACCAAATTAGAGCCTATATTTTATGAAATAAGTCCAATAATGTTAAAAGAGAATAATAAGTTAATAAAAGAATATATAAATAGCAAAATTGAAAAATATAATAAAATTTTATGCTTCATAAAAGAAGAAACTGAATCTGCTAAATTAAGAAAAGAAGAACTACATAATAAAATAAAAATGCTAGAAAATTTTATAAAATAATAGCTATTGAAAAAAATACAATGGAGGGATTTATATGGTTTTAGTAAAAGATATTGCAAATATCATTGAGGAAAAAGCTCCTAAATTTTTAAAAGAGGATTTTGATAATGTTGGATTAATGGTTGGAGATGAAAATAAAGAAGTAAAAACAGTTTTATTAGCTTTAGACTGTACTAAAAAAGTTATAAAAGAAGCTATTGATAATAATGTTGACTTAATAATAACTCATCATCCTCTAATATTTAAAAAGCCTAAAAGTATAATTAATGGAGATTTATTAGGTGATAAAGTTATAGATTTAATAAAAAATGATATAAGTTTATATTCATGTCATACTAATTTAGATTCTGCTAAGGATGGAATTAATGATGCATTACTTGAATTATTAGATTTGAAATATAGTAAAATAATTGAAAGTTCTAATATTAAAGGATTTGAAGAATGTGGACTAGGCAGAATTGTAGAATTAGAAAAAAATATTAATATTGAAGAAATAGTAAGTAATCTTAAAGAAAAACTAAATATTAAAAATATGAGAGTTGTAAAAGGTGATAATCATATAAATAAATTAGCAATAATTAATGGTAGTGGTCAAGATTTTTTCTATATGTGTAAAGAACTTGGAGTAAATTGCATAATAACTGGTGATACAACTTATCATTTTGCTTCCGATTTTAAAGAATATGGGATCAATATAATAGATGCGGGACATTTTTCAACTGAATGGTTAGCATTTATAAAAAGTTTAGAATTCTTAAAAAATAAATTTAAAGAAATAAAGTTTATAGTTTCAAAAAAATGTCAAGATCCATATGATTTTATTTAACTAAATTAAGTAATATCTGCATATATTAATTGTGAGAGCAATTTATAGGTGGGTATTATGGGAGATGACAATAATAAAAGTTTTAAACATATGTGCAAAAATATGAGGAGATGTTTTAGGGGTGGTAGAAGAAGAGGTGGATGGTTTCCATTCTTTCAAGGTCCTTGTCCTTGGTACTTTTGTCCTAAAGCTGTAGTAGGAGCAATGATACTTGCATCACTACTTTTATGTGGGGTTAATATTTATGGTGTATTAATAATAACTTTATTAATATTATTATTTATTTTGGTGTGAAATAACAATATTTAGTAACTTTATCACTTAGCTTAATAATTACCAAAAAAATTATTAAATTTTTATTTGTAAAATTATAAGATGTGTGATAATATAAATCTTGCGAGCAAAACGTGCAATCGCTGCTGGGCTTGACCCAGGAGAGGAAAGTCGGGGCTCCATAGGGCAGGGTGCTGGATAACGTCCAGTCAAGGCGACTTGAAGGATAGTGCAACAGAGATATACCGCCTAAGTTTACTTAGGTAAGGGTGGAAAGGCGAGGTAAGAGCTCACCAGCGTGATGGTGACATCACGGCTATGTAAACCCCACTTGGAGCAAGACCGAATAGAGAGGCATTAAGGGATTGCCCGTCCCGCCTCCGGGTGCGTCGCTTGAGCTCATTGGCAACAATGAGCCTAGATAGATGATTGCTTAATACAGAACCCCGCTTACGGCTTGTCTCGTACAAATATGAAGAACACTAGGTTAACGTCTAGTGTTCTTTTTATTCTTTAGAAAATTATATTATTGAATGGCTATGTTTTAAAACAGTGTTGATATTGTAGTATAAAGCTCATGGACAGAGGAATTTACTTTAAGAACACTAAAATAAAGCTTAGTCCAATTAATGCATGCTCCCAATCAAAGATTGCTGACAAGCAATTAATTGTACAAATCTTCATTAAGAGTTCTAAAAAGCAAATTCCAATGCCAGTTCGCCCTTATACTAAAATATCAACACTCTGCTAAAACATAGCCTTTTATTTAAACTAATTTCAATATTCCTAAGTTTGGTTCAAAATATATTAAATAAGAATCTATTTTATAGCAAATACCATATTTTTTTCTGTAGTTAATAATGGTATCATTTAAGAATTCTTCAGTTACCCAAAAAAAATCAGTTAATTCATATTTATTTTTTACACCATAATTATAAGCACAAATTAGATCTTTTATTTCAATAAGTTTTTCATTTGCCCATCTCCGAGCTCTCAATTCTTGTTTTTTACTGTTAAGATTATTATAGTCAATTATATTCCCGAAGGATGTTTCATGATGTCCTATCTCTTCAATTAGAATACATTTACGTTCGATATCTGTGTCAATATCAGAATTAATAAGTATTCGGCTATTCTTATATAATCCCTTAAAATTAAATTTTAATTTTTTTTCTTTAATATTTAACCCCTTATTTTGAGCATATATAAGCAAATCTTCATATGTCATTAAATTACTCATGTAAGTTACCAATTTTCATCATCAAATAAAGCATCTATGTAATCTTTTAGTAATTTGACTTTTTTTGGAGTTAAATGTTTATCTTCTAAATGTGCTGCAACTGTATCAATTTGTTTTTGTTTTTCAATATCTACATTTTTTATTAAATTTTCATCTATAATATCAATTTTTGTTTCTTCAAAAAAATCATTTACGGATATATCAAGAGAAGAAGCTAGTTTTTGAAGTGTTATCATTCGAGGATTTAAGGTCTTACCAGTTTCTATATCTGAAATTGTACTTGGTCCAACACCACTCAAATCTGATAGGTCTTTTAATGTGAATTTTTTTTCAATTCTTTTATTTTTTAAAAAGTTACCTAAAAATAGATCCAACAATAGTGGTTGCAAATTTTTGTCGATGTTAAGTGGATTACAGAGGAACAAAAAAAAGAAATAATAGTTGGCAAATAGAGTGTTTTGTTTGAGTATAGATATATCATATGATATCCTTACATAGAGGGGGAGTATTAATGAATCAAAAATCAAGAGATTCGAATTTTGAATTATTTAGGATTGTTTTGATGATAATGGTAATATCAATTCATTATTTATTACATGGTGGAGTTTTAAAAAATTTGACACCAGACGATACAAATTATTATATAGTAAACATAATATATAGCTGTATTAGAGTAGCTGTTAATTGTTTTGTTCTTATATCAGGATATTTTGGAATAAAATTTAGCATAAAAAAATTAATAAAATTTGAATTACAAATATTATTCTACTCAATTTCAATATTTATTATTTTTACTTATAGTGGAGTAATGGAATTTAATATAGTTGAATTAAAGAAGAGCTTAACACCAATGATATCAAGGGAATGGTGGTTTATCACTACATATTTATTACTTTATATAATAAGTCCATATGTAAATATTGTACGAGATAAATTATCAAAAGAAAATTATATTAAATTACTACTTATAGGTTTATTTTTTTGTATAATAGCACCAACTTTTAGATTTAATCCATTACTTACTAATAGAGGATTTAGCCTGTATAATTTTATTTTTTTATATTTAATAGGAGGATATATACGAAAATATTATGATAAAAATATATCAAAATATAAATTTCTTTTTAGTTATATTATATTTTCAGGATTAACATTTTATTATAACCTATTAATAAATGATATTAAAAATACAGTAGCATATGATTATGATAGTATATTTATATTTGGTGCAACTATATCGTTAACTATGTTTTTTAAATCAGTAAAATTAAAATCGGGTATAATTAATAGTATATCACCAATGGTTTTTGGAATATATTTAATTCACGATCACGAATATGTTAGAAAGTTTATTTATACTCAAATATTTAATACAAATAAATATTATACTAGTAATTTGCTTTTAATTAATGCTATTAAAACGATAGGTTGTATATTTGTAGTGTGTTTAATAATAGAATTTATTAGATTGAAAATATTAGCAAAGTTAGAAAATATTATTACTGAAAAAATAACAAATACTTATAAATTAATAGAAAAAAAATTATTTTATAATTAGAGATAGAAATGAACTGTTGCTTCAATATTAAGAGTAGTAGTTATTTTAATTGATGTTGCAGTTCGTTCACAATAGCAATATTAAATATAGTATTTTAAATATAGGATAGATAGTTTAATATGATTATTAATTATAGATAGTTTTATATATTTTATAGTTATTAAAGGTAGGTATTATAAATAAAAACATAAAGGCAATACCAATCACCACGTTAGGTGATTGGTATTGCCTTTTATAATAATATAAAAGACAAGGAGAATGATTTAAAACTTTGTTTAGATATAGAAGTAAGCAATTTTAATGTAATGGATTATGCTCTAAAATTTATAAAAAAGTTTGAAAGTTTATGTGAATAGTTATTATTAATAACAATGTAATAAAATCATGCATATAATATTGTATGAAGTTATAAAGTTTATAATTTCATGAGTTATAGTAATCAGAGTTACTTTTGCTTTTGAGATTTGTTTGGTGATATTCCTATAATAAGAAATGTAATGTTTGCTAAAAGAATAAGTATCTATCTATTAAATGTTAAAACTAGATTACACAAGGAGGATGTAATATGAGTAAATTATATTATAAGGAAGAAATAGCTGCAAATGATGAAATAATTGAGAAGTTAAATGTAGATGATAAAGAAGAAGATAAAAATTTAAATATAGATATGGAGACAACTGAGGAAATAAATAAAGAAATAGATATAGCTAATGAAGAAGAGAGAAAAAGATGGCATTTTGGAAAACATGTTGATCTTTCAGCAAATTGCAATTTCGAAATGCATGTTAATTCTGAAAATAAGATGATTTATGTATGTCCAGGAAAGGCTCAATACTTTTTAGCTAGTTCATCAAAATGTTGTGGACCAATTAGTGTTAAATATTTAGGCCATAATTATGATGAAAGATGTAAAAAAATATATGGATGTCTTGGAACGTATTTTGTATTTGATTCAGGAATAGTTATTATTCCTAAAAAACAATTACACCCTGGCGCTATAGATGTTTTACCATTCTTAGCATATGATGGATGCAATTATTATAAATTTGAAGTAATATTCACTTATTCTCCATGTGAATGCTGTAAATGTTGTAGTAAGTAGTTTTTTAAAATAAATGTAAATATATTTTAATATAAACAAAAGAGTTGATCTAAANNTTTAGATCAACTCTTTTGTTATCTTAAGTTCTATAAGCAATTTTAATAGGGAAGTTTAAGAAAGAATATAATACTTTTCCAAAATATGTTGACAATTTAACTTTTTTGTAATATTTATACAAAGAGATATATGATAAAATCTTATGTAGAGCATTAACGCTTTTCAAGGTAAGGAGAAATTATGAATAAAAAAGTTAAAAAAAAACCAACAAGAAAAAAAGCGAGGCGTGAGAAGAAAAAGAAAAAATCATTTTCGGTATTTGTGGGATTAATATATGTTATTACTTTTTTAGTAATAACAACACCTTTAGTATTAATTTACGGCCCATATGACAAGACAAGGAAAACTTTAATTTCAACAGTGTTAGCTACTCGCCATGCCTATTTAGTAAATGATTTTATACCACAAAAAACATTAGATAAAATATTGGGAAAAAGTGAAATTGAAGAAGAAAGTGTTCCAACTAATACATCTATAGATTTAAACAAAATAGATGTTAAATATGATTCTGGAAATAATGTAACTAAATATGATATACATACAGAAAGATATGATGGTTATATGTTAGAAATAGAAAATCCACATAAAGTTAAAGTAGCTATGACTAAATATCTTGGAAAATTAGGTCAGAAGACAAGCGAAATGGCAGAAGAACATAATGCAATAGCAGCTATAAATGGTGGAGCATTCTCAGATACATCTTCAGATGGAGTAATACGTGCTGGCACAGGGGGAAAACCAGAGGGGTTTGTGATTTCTAATGGAAATGTTATATATCCTACTACAAAATGTGATGAGCATTTTATTGCGAATGTAATTGCATTTACTAAAAAGGGTCAATTAATTGTAGGAAATCATACCCTAGCAGAATTAAAAAAACTTGATGTGCAGGAAGCAATGTGCTTTAGGGAACCTAACGTAATAATAAATGGAGTTAGACAGCATAAAAAAGAAGACTATGTAGATGGAATTAATCCTAGAACTGCAGTTGGACAAAAAGAAGATGGAACAGTACTATTTTTAACTTTAGATGGTAGAAAATTATCTAAACCAGGAGCTACAATATATGAAGTTCAAGAAATAATGAAAAATCGTGGAGCTATAAATGCAGGTATGCTTGATGGTGGATATTCAACGACTATGTATTATAAAGGTGATGTAATAAATTCTCCTAATTCGTGGGATGGAGAAAGAACTGTTGCTACAGCATTTTATGTTGAACAGTAAGTTAGGAGATGAAATATTATGAAAGTTTTAAATAAATTATTAATTTTTACATTTGTAGCATTTATAATTCAACAAGGAATATTTTTATATATTGAAAATATATATTTATCATCAAACATGGATATTAAAATAGAAAAATCTGATGACAGTGAAGTTAGTAAAAATGAACAAAAAGAAGTTGAATTAAAAGAAAATGTAGATGATTTAAAAGTATCTTCTAATGGTAGATATATTGCAGGGCTTCAAGATGGAAGATTAAAAGTATTAGATAGTGATGAAAATAAATATAAAGACGTTAAAAATAATGTTAATAGTAATATTGTATTTTACAAATGGGTTACAAATTCAGATCGTATAATTGCCATACAAAAAATAAAAGAAAAAGGAAGAAATTATTTTGAGCCAATAGCATTTAATGCTAAAAATGGGGAACAAATTGAACTTGCAGACTTTGATTTTAACAAATTAAGAGTGAGAATTGAAAATAGTGAGGATAAAGTAGAAGATATTCCTTTTTCAATAGGAACCCATAGTTTATATATTAAAATTAAAAAGAGTAATGAAAAAAGTGATTTATATTATGCAAACACTATGAATCAATTAGAGAAAAAGAGAAGTAATAAAGAGATAGGTAATATTGTTATCCCGACTACAGGAGCTAATGCAATAATGGAGATGGGAACTCAAGTAACAATATTAGATAAACCAGATAATTTATTGATACCTAATACAAAAAATCCAAAGTTACTAGGAGCAGATATAAACGATAATGTATATTTTGCTTCAGAAGTAGATAATAAGGTTGTAAAAATATATTATGCAATTTCATCTGACAATTATAAAGATTGGAAAGAATTCAAATTAGATAATCCAGTAAATAAAGAAGATGTATTAGTTGATTATAGTGGGAAAGTTTATATTAATGATAATGAAAAGAAATCCGTAACAGAACTTACAAGTAAAAAAACAATTAAGTATAAAGGTGAGTTAATCCAAACATATTCTAAAGGAGTTATATCGAAGAATGGTAATAAACTAATAAAGAACAGTATATAAGAAAGTAAAAATGCTACTAAATTTAACTTTAGTAGCATTTCACAAAAAAAATAATCTAGTTTTGTGAGTTTTTCATATAGAGTTTAAAGGATTACAATTGTACAATATAACCATGATAAACAATTAATTAGACTTAAATGGGAGGGGTTAACATGGCAGATTTGTCATTAAGACACATTTATAAAATATATTCAGGTGATGTAACAGCAGTAAACGATTTTAATTTAGAAATAGAAGATAAAGAATTTATAGTATTTGTTGGACCATCAGGTTGTGGTAAATCAACAACTTTAAGAATGATAGCAGGTTTAGAAGAAATATCTAAAGGTGAATTATATATAGGTGGAAAATTAGTAAATGATGTTGAGCCAAAAGAAAGAGATATAGCAATGGTATTTCAAAACTATGCATTATATCCTCATATGAGTGTTTATGATAATATGGCTTTTGCATTAAAGCTTAGAAAAGTACCTAAAGAGGAAATTGATGAAAAGGTAACTGAGGCTGCAAAGGTATTAGGCATAGAACATTTATTAACAAGAAAACCAAAGGCTTTATCTGGAGGACAAAGACAAAGAGTTGCATTAGGAAGAGCCATAGTTAGAGAACCTAAAGTGTTCTTAATGGATGAACCATTATCAAATCTTGATGCAAAATTAAGAGTTCAAATGAGAACTGAGATATCTAAACTTTATAATAAATTACAAACAACTTTCATATATGTTACTCATGACCAAGTTGAAGCAATGACTATGGGAACTAGAATAGTTGTAATGAAAGACGGTATAATACAACAAGTAGATACTCCACAAAACATATATAATAACCCAGTAAATATTTTTGTAGCTGGATTTATAGGAAGTCCTCAAATGAACTTCATAGATGGTAAAATAATAGAAAAAGAAGGCAATCTATATTGTAGCTTCGAAGAAAATAATATATTATTACCAGAACAACAAGCTAAGGAATTAAAAACCAAAGGTTATGTGAATAAAGAAGTTACATTTGGAATAAGACCAGAACATTTAGATGATAATATGGAAGTTGTAAAAGAAAATCCATCATCAATTATAAATGGAAAAGTAGAAGTAGTTGAGCTTATGGGAGCTGAAAGTTATATTTACTTTGTAGCATCTAACAATAATATGACAGCAAGAGTAAATGGAACTACTAATGTAAAAACTGGAGATTCAATAAAATTATACGTTGAAAGTGAAAAAATACACGTATTTGATAAAGAAAGTGAATTAAGAGTAATATAAATTTTATTTTGAGGTGAAGAGATGTACGGATTAGTTGAATATTTAAATGAATTATATAAAAAATGTGAAATACCTTTTGAATTATGTATTGATAATAAAATGGTTTTTAAAACTAATCCTTTTCTTTACACTGATAAAGAAATAATAGAAGCTAGATTTAATATAAATAATAAAATATTTATATTAAGAACTTATAGCAATTTTAAAGACTCACTAAAGCTTATTAAATTTTGTATTGAAAATAGATGCAAAGATGAGCACGATGTTAGAGAAAATACAATAATTTCTTTATTAAAAAATGAATATGTATCAAGTGATAAATTAAATGATATTATGATTGAGTTAAATGAGGTCTATTTAATATCTATTAATTTAGAAGAAAAAATAAGTGAAGCTATAGAGATTTTAAAGACAATATATATAGATACTGAAGTGTCTATATTAGAATATAATGAATATATTATTTTATTAGGGACATTTGAAGATATTGAAGATCATATATCAAGCATAACTGAAACTATACACAATAATTTATATAAAAGATGTTATATAAGTTACTATGCTGTAGAAGATTATAATAATATAAGTTCATTATATAAAGATGGGATATATAAAATTAACTTAGCTAAAAAATACAATATTTCAAATAGAATATTTAATGAAAAAAGTCTATTATTTGAAAGTATTGTAGATAGTTTAAGTGAAGAAAAGAAAGTAAAAATATTATCTAAATTTAATTATGGATTTAATAAATTAGATGATGATACAATAAATACAATAGAAGTATTTTTTAATTGCGATTTAAATTTGAGTGAATCAGCTAAAAATTTATATGTACATAGAAATACTTTGATTTATAGGTTAGATAAGATTAAGAAATGTACGTCTTATGATATTAGAAACTTTAATGAAGCAATACTATTTAAAATAGCATTTTTCATATGGAAAGAGAGTAATATATAAATTCATATTTGATATTCCGGTAACGATACCGAGTTCTGAATTCAATAGGGTAAATTTATTAGTTTATTGATATAATAATTGAAATGGGTGTATAATAAAATTATTGCGGAAACGTTACCATTATTTTTATTAGATTTTACATATATATTAGGAGGAATATCATGAATATAGGAGATATAGCAAGACTTGCAGGTGTAGGGGTAAGTACTGTTTCAAGAGTTATAAATAATCATCCAGATGTAAAAGAGAGTACAAGAGAACGAGTTTTGGAAATTATAAAACAAAACAATTACATACCTAATAATAGTGCACGAATATTAAAGCAAAACAATACTAAAAATATAGGTGTACTAGTAAAAGGAGTGTTTAATCCATTTTTTTCACAGATGATAAATGTTATAGGTAACATCATAGATAGATCAGGATATACAATGATATTAGAGCAGAATGATTACAACTTTTATCAGGATGTAGAAAATCTTATGGGATTTATAAAAGAAAAGAAATTACAAGGAGTTATTTGTCTAGGTGGAAACTTTATTGATATAAAAGAAGATAGTTTTTCAGATATAGAAACTCCAATAGTTTTAACATCAGTTAATACTATATCTAAAAAAGGCAAGAAACATTATTCTTCAATAGGAATAGATAATATTAAAGCTTCTTATGATGCAACTAAATATTTAATAGAAAAAGGCCATAAAAAAATAGCACTTATTTTAGGTGATGAAAATGATTTGGGAATTAGTTGGTGGAGACTTAAGGGATATAGAAGTGCTTTAGAAGACAATAATATTGAAATTGATGACGAACTTGAATTAATCGGAGATTATTCTTGCGAAAAAGCATATAACGAAACTATAAATCTTATAAAAAATAGAAAAGATGTAAGTGCTATTTTTGCACTTTCAGATATTATGGCTACAGGAGTAGCAAAGGCAGTTGTAGATAGTGGGTTGAAAATTGGTGATGATATTTCAATCATTGGTTTTGATGGGATGGATGAAAGCAAGTATTATAATCCAGGACTTACTACAGTAAATCAACCAAAAAGATTAATGGCTGAAACGAGTATATCATTATTATTTTCATTAATTAATGGAACTGAGGAAAATAAGCAAATATTACTAGATACTAAATTAATCGAAAGAGAATCATGTAAGGACTTATTGAAAAAATAATAGACTATGTTTTAAATATGTGTTGATATATGCAATATGAAAAGTGGTGTTCTAAGTTTAATTACTGAGTCCACTTTGCTTATTCATATATCAGTGCTTTATTAAAACATAGCAAATGATAAAAAAGGCATAAGGGGGAGAAAAAAATGAGAAGAAGCAGTGGAATTATAATGCATATTGCATCTTTGCCGGGGGAATTTGGAATAGGAACATTTGGGAAAGAGGCATATGAGTTTGCAGATTTTTTGAAAGAATCACATCAAAAATATTGGCAAATACTTCCTATAGGACCGACTAGTTATGGAGATTCACCATATCAATCTTTTTCAGCATTTGCAGGAAATCCTTATTTTATAGATTTTAAACTATTAGAAGATGATGGGTTATTGGAAAGTAAAGATTATTTAAATTTAAACTTTGGAAAAGATGAAGAAGATATTGATTATGGATTAATATTTGTAGAAAAAATGAAGGTTCTAAGAAAAGCGTATGAGAGGTTTAAGCGTAATTTACCAACAGACTTAAAAGAATTTGAAGAAGAAAATCAGTGGTTATATGATTATTCTTTATATATGGCACTTAAATCAAAATTTGAATTAAAGAGTTGGCAAAAATGGGATATAGATATTAAACTTAGAAAAAAAGAAGTTTTAAATAAATATAGAGAAGAATTAAAAGATGAAATAAACTTTTGGACCTTTATACAATATAAATTCTTTGAACAATGGACTAATTTAAAGAAATATGTAAATGATTTGGGTATTGAAATCATAGGAGATATTCCAATATATGTAGCTGAAGATAGTGCAGATATATGGGCAAATCCAAAAGCATTTTTATTAGATGAAGAAACGTTAGTACCATTAAAAGTTTCAGGATGCCCACCAGACAATTTTGCTGTAACAGGTCAATTATGGGGAAATCCAATTTATAATTGGGACTATATTGATAAGACTAATTATAAATGGTGGATAGACAGAATGAAACAAAGTTCAAAATTATATGATGTTATAAGAATAGATCATTTTAGAGGGTTTGAATCTTATTGGTCAATACCTTATGGGGATCCTACAGCAGAAAATGGAGAATGGGTAAAGGGTCCAGGAATGAAATTATTCAATGCAATAAAGAAAGAACTTGGAGATATAAAAATAATAGCAGAAGACTTAGGATTTTTAACTGATGAAGTTGTAAAATTTAGAGAAGAATCAGGATTTCCAGGAATGAGAGTACTTCAATTTGCATTTGTAGGAGATGCTGCAAACAGAGACCTACCTCATAATTATGAAGAAAATTGTATAGCTTATACAGGCACTCATGATAATAATACATTTAGAGGATGGCTTGAAAAAACAGGAACTGAAGAAGAAATTGAAGCGTCTATTAAATATCTGGGATTAAATAAAGAAGAAGGATATAACTGGGGATTTATAAGAGGGGTATGGAGTAGTAAAGCTTATTTATCAATAGCTTTAATACAAGATTTCTTAAATTTAGGGAATGAATCTAGAATTAATGTTCCTTCAACACTAGGACAAAATTGGCGTTGGAGAGCTAAAAAAGATGTATTTACAGATGAACTAGCAGAAAAAATTCATGATATAACGAAAATATATGGAAGGTGCGAAGAATAATGAATAAAGAAAATATAAAAAAAGGTATTGATAGATATTTAAAAGTAAAATATGGAATAAAGTTAGAAGATGCTAAGGAATATCAAATATTTAATGCTCTTTCATTAACTATATTAGAAGAAGTCGTGGATGATTGGAATGATACAACTAAAGCATATAATTCTAAGAGAAGTGCAAATTATTTTTCAGCAGAATATTTAATGGGTAGGGCACTTGGAAATAATTTAATAAACTTAGGCTTGTATGAGGATGTAAAAGAAGTATTATCAGAATTAAATATAGATATTAACAAAGTAGAAGAAATAGAAGAAGATGCTGGCCTTGGTAATGGGGGACTTGGAAGACTTGCAGCATGTTTTATGGAATCAGCAGCTACAATAGATATGCCGTTAAATGGTTATGGAATTAGATATAATAATGGGCTATTTAAACAAAATATAGATGAAGGATTTCAAACTGAAAGTGAAGATAGCTGGTTAAAGTATGGTGATCCCTGGAGTATAAGAAAAGATAACGAAACTCAAATTGTAGAATTTGAAGATATGAAAGTTAAAGCTATACCATATGATACACCTATCATAGGTTATGGAACTAAAAATATAAATACATTAAGATTATGGAAATGTGAACCGATAAAAGAATTTGATTTCTATTTATTTAATGAACAAAAATATGATGAATCAGTAGAATTAAAGAATAGAGCAGAGGATATATCTAGAGTTTTATATCCAAATGACTCAAACGATGAAGGAAAGATATTAAGATTACGTCAACAATATTTCTTAGTAAGCGCTTCACTAAAAGATATTATTAAAAAACACATAGAAAAATTCGGTACCGATTTCGAAAAGATAAGTGAATATAATTTTGTACAATTAAATGACACTCATCCAACACTTGCAATACCAGAATTTATAAGAATATTAGTTGATGAAGAAAAGGTTACATTTAAAAAAGCATTAGGATATGCTAATAAATTCTTTGGATATACAAATCATACTATATTAGCAGAAGCATTAGAAAAATGGGATGTTGAATTAATAGAAAAATTATTCCCTAGAATATTAGAAATTACTAAGCAAATTGATAAAGAATTAATAAAAGAATTAAAAGCTAAGAAGTATACAGAAAAAGAAATTGAAAAACTTAGAATAATTTCTGATGATCAAATGAGAATGGCTAATTTAGCTATATTTGTATCAAAAGCAGTAAATGGAGTTGCTCAGTTGCATACGGATATATTAAAGGATAAAGAATTAAATGATTGGTATAAATTATATCCAGCAAAATTCCAAAATAAAACAAACGGAATTACTCCAAGAAGATGGTTAAGACTATGTAATCAAGAATTATCAGAATTTATAACTAAGTTACTAGGAACTGAAGATTGGGTTAAAAACTTATCTTTATTAAGGGATTTAAAGAAGTTTGAAAATGATGATAAAGTTTTAGAAGAACTTATGAATATAAAGCTTCAAAAGAAAAAGCAATTATCAGAATATATTAAAGATGAAGAAGGAATAGAATTAGATCCAAATTCAATATTTGATATTCAAATTAAGAGATTACATGAATACAAGAGACAATTATTAAATGCAATGTATATCCTTGATTTATACTATAGAATAAAAGAAAATCCATCTTTAGATATACCAAAAGTAAGTTTTATCTTTGGAGCTAAGGCCTTCCCAGGATATGTTAGAGCTAAAGCAATAGTTAAATTTATAAATGAAATAGCAGAACTTATAAATAATGATAAAGATGTAAATGGAAAAATAAAAGTAGTATTTGTTCATAATTATAGAGTTTCATATGCTCAAAAGTTATTCCCAGCAGCAGATTTATCTAAACAAATTTCTACAGCTGGAAAAGAAGCATCAGGAACAGGAAACATGAAGTTCATGTTGAATGCTACTCCTACATTTGGAACTTATGATGGAGCTAATATAGAAATAGTTCAAGAATCAGGAGAAGAGAATAATTACATCTTTGGATTAAGAGTTGAAGATATAGATGATATTAAAGAAGAGTATGATCCAATGACTTATTATAAGAAGAATAAGAGCATTAAGAGAGTTCTAGATACTCTAATTGATGGAACTTTTGATGATGGTAATACTGATGATTTTAAAGACCTATATAATTCATTATTAGAAGAAGGAGATCAATATTATCTTCTAGCAGATTTTGAGAGTTTTAAAGAAGCTCAAGATAAAGTATTTAAAGATTACAAGGACACTAAAAAGTGGGCTAAAAAATGTTTTGCTAATCTTTATAGTGCAGGAATATTCTCAAGTGATAGAACTATAAAACAATACTGTGATGAAATTTGGGATATAAAAGAGACTCCTATAAAATAAATGCCTATGTTCCAGTAAAATGTTTATATATGCCACTTTACCTATTGCATATATAAACATATATTAGAACATAGCAAAATAAATAATATAAATAAGGCTGTATAGAATGATTTTCGTTATAAGCCAATGAAAGAGGATTCATTAATTTGAGTCCTTTTTTATTTTTTAGAAAATTATATTGTTAAAAATTTGTGGATAACTCAAATTATAAATTAAATAAAGTTTAAGAAATCGTATATAAAGAATAAAAAATAATATCAATATAAAAATCTTAACACAATCTTAATTCTAAATAAGAAAACCCTAACACCACTATAATTTTTTCCATGTTAAACTTGTCCTATCAAAACCAAGGGGGTAATAAAAATGCATGTGATGGTTGGGCTTATAGGAATAATTTCACTTATATATTTTATTTATTTAGCAAATATTTTATTAAGAGGTGACAAATAATGATGAATTTAGTATTACAATATGGATTGTATATTTTGATATTAGTAGTATTGGCAATTCCATTAGGGAATTATATAGGTAAGATTATGAATGGAGAAAAAGTGTTTTTATCTAAGATATTAACACCATGTGAAAATTTTATTTATAAAATGCTTCATATTGATAAAGATGAAGATATGAGTTGGAAAAAATATTCTTTTTCTGTTTTAGCATTTTCAATTATAAGTTTAATAGTATTATTTTTACTACACATTTTCCAAGGCTTTTTGCCATTAAATCCAGAAAAAGTTTCAGGTACAAGCTGGGATCTTGCATTTAATAATGCGGTAAGTTTTGTTACTAATACTAATTGGCAAGGTTATTCAGGTGAAAGTTCATTAAGTTATTTCACACAAATGATGGGACTAACTGTACAAAATTTTGTTTCGGCAGCAGTTGGTATTTCAGTATTATTCGCACTAATTAGAGGATTTATTAGAGTTAAGCAAAAAGGTATAGGAAATTTTTGGATAGACATTACTAGAGCTGTACTTTATATATTAATTCCTCTTTCAATAGTAGTATCTTTAGCATTAGTGTCTCAAGGTGTTGTACAAAATTTTAAACAATATGAAACAGTTTCTTTATTAGAGCCTATTACACTTGAAGATGGAACCGTAGTAACGGAAGAAGTTGTTCCATTAGGACCTGCAGCAAGCCAAATAGCAATAAAGCAACTTGGTACAAATGGTGGAGGATTTATGGGGACTAATTCAGCGCACCCAATTGAAAATCCAACTATATTATCTAATTTATTTGAAATGATTTCATTATTATTAATCCCAGTAGCATTATGTTTTACTTTTGGGAGAAATATAAAGGATAGAAGACAAGGCATAGCTATATTTATAGCAATGGGTATAATGCTAGTTGTAGCAATGGGCATTGTTGGAATAAATGAACAAATTGCTACACCACAAATGGCGTTAAATGGTCAAGTTGATTTATCAACAATTAATCAATCCGGTGGAAATATGGAAGGAAAAGAAGCTAGATTTGGTATTGCAACTTCTTCAACATGGGCAACATTTACTACTGCTGCGTCTAATGGATCAGTAAATTCAATGCATGATAGCTATACTCCAATTGGTGGAATGATACCTATGCTACTTATGCAACTTGGAGAGGTTATATTTGGAGGCGTTGGATGTGGGCTTTATGGAATGATAGGTTTTGCAATACTTGCAGTATTTATGGCAGGACTTATGGTAGGAAGAACACCAGAATATTTAGGTAAAAAAATAGAGCCTTTTGAAATGAAAATGGCAGTTTTAGTTTGTTTAGCAACACCGATAGCTATTTTAATTGGTAGTGGTATTGCAAGTATATTACCTGAGACTGTTAATAGTTTGAATAATTCAGGGGCTCATGGATTTTCAGAAGTATTATATGCTTACACTTCAGCTGGAGGTAATAATGGTTCAGCATTTGCTGGTTTTGCAGCGAATACACCATTTATAAATATAAGTATTGGGTTAAGTATGCTATTTGCACGTTTTGTTCCTATGATGGGTACTTTGGCTATAGCAGGAAGCATGGTTAAAAAGAAAAAAGTTGCAGAAAGTGTTGGTACATTACCTACACATAATGCTATGTTTATAGGACTTTTAATTTTTGTTGTATTGCTTATTGGTGCATTAAGTTTCTTCCCAGCATTGGCACTTGGACCAATTGCTGAATTCTTTCAAATGTTAGGTTAAATGGGGTGACAAAATATGAATGAAAATAAAGGTAATTTTGCAAATAAAAAAATGATTAAAAGAGCTGTTAAAGATTCTTTTATAAAACTTTCACCAAAAACTCAAATGGAAAATCCAGTTATGTTTCTAGTATATATTTCATCTATATTAACAACTGTATTATATGCAGTTTCATTAGTTGGAATTAGAGATTCAAAATCTAGTTTTATATTAGGTATTACTATAATTCTTTGGATTACTGTATTGTTTGCTAATTTTGCAGAAGCAATAGCAGAAGGGCGTGGTAAAGCACAAGCTGATTCTTTACGTGCAGCAAAGAAAGATGTGGAAGCGCATAAAATTCCATCTATAGAGAAAAGAGATGAGATAACTAAAGTTTCATCAGCACTGCTTAAAAAAGGAGATATAGTAATTGTTGTTGCTGGAGAGCAAGTTCCAGCGGATGGAGAAGTAATAGATGGAGCAGCTTCAGTTGATGAAAGTGCAATAACAGGAGAATCAGCACCTGTTATTAGAGAAAGTGGTGGTGATAGAAGTGCTGTGACTGGCGGAACAACAGTAATTTCAGATTGGTTAATTATTCAGGTTACAAGTGAGGCTGGAGAAAGTTTTCTTGATAAGATGATTTCTATGGTTGAAGGTGCAGCGCGTAAGAAAACACCAAATGAAATTGCATTACAAATTTTATTAATTTCACTAACTATTATATTTTTATTGGTTACAGTTTCACTATATTCATATTCTATTTTTTCAGCTAATCAGGCTGGTGTGGTAAATCCTATTTCAGTTACATCACTAGTGGCACTTTTAGTATGTCTTGCACCAACAACTATAGGTGCATTACTTTCATCTATTGGTATTGCAGGTATGAGTCGTTTAAATCAAGCTAATGTTTTAGCAATGAGTGGACGTGCTATTGAAGCTGCAGGAGATGTTGATATTTTGATGTTAGATAAAACAGGCACAATCACTTTAGGTAATCGTGAAGCTTGTGAATTTATACCAGTAAATGGAGTTGATGAAAATGAGTTGGCAGATGCTGCACAGCTTTCATCTTTAGCAGATGAAACTCCAGAGGGACGTAGTATAGTGGTTCTTGCTAAAGAGAAATTTGGAATAAGAGGAAGGAATATTAGAGAATCTAATATGGAATTTATTCCATTCACAGCTAAAACTCGTATGAGTGGTGTTAATTATAATAATAGTGAAATTCGTAAGGGAGCAGCAGAAACTGTTAAAGACTATGTAATTTCAAGAGGTGGATGTTATAGCAAAGAATGTGATGAGATTGTAGCTAGAATATCAAATAAAGGCGGTACTCCTCTTGTTGTAGCTAAAGATAATAAAGTTCTTGGAGTAGTTTATTTAAAAGATATTATTAAGCAAGGCGTACAAGAAAAGTTTGCAGATTTAAGAAAAATGGGTATTAAAACAATCATGATAACTGGAGATAATCCATTGACAGCAGCAGCTATTGCAGCAGAAGCTGGTGTTGATGACTTTTTAGCTGAAGCTACTCCAGAAGGTAAGCTAGAAATGATACGTGATTTTCAAGCAAAAGGCCATCTTGTTGCAATGACAGGCGATGGAACTAATGACGCACCAGCACTTGCACAAGCAGATGTAGCAGTTGCTATGAATACAGGAACACAAGCAGCTAAAGAAGCTGGAAACATGGTTGACTTAGATTCTTCTCCAACAAAATTAATTGATATAGTTAGAATTGGTAAACAATTATTAATGACACGCGGCAGTTTAACAACATTTAGTATAGCTAATGACTTAGCTAAATATTTTGCAATAATCCCAGCATTATTTATTGGATTATATCCAGGGTTATCTGCATTAAATATTATGAATTTACACAGTGCGGAAAGTGCAATATTTTCAGCAATAATATACAATGCATTAATTATTGTAGCTTTAATTCCATTAGCACTTAAAGGTGTAAAATATCGCGAAGTTTCAGCCGGTAAGTTATTATCAAGAAATCTTTTGGTTTATGGCTTAGGGGGAATAATTGTACCATTTATAGCTATAAAAGTAATTGATGTTTTAATTACTGCAATTGGTATTGTATAAAGAAAGGATGATTAGTAATGAAGGAATTTAAAGCAGTATTTCCTAAAGCTTTAATAATATTTATAATATTTACTATTTTGTGTGGAGGTATATATACAATATTTATAACAGGAATTTCTCAAATAATATTTCCTAAACAAGCCAATGGAAGTATTATAGAGGTAAATGGAAAGAAATATGGCAGTGTATTATTAGCACAACAATATAATGATGAAAAACATTTATGGGGAAGAATTATGAATATTGATACAAAAACTTTTCTTGATGATAGTGGAAGAAAATTGGCTTATTCAGCACCATCTAATTTAAGTCCTGCAAGTAAAGAATACGAAGTTCTTGTTCAAGAAAGAGTTGATAAAATAAAAGAAAATCATCCAGAACAAGATGAGCAAGCAATTCCTGTAGATTTAGTGACTTGTTCAGGAAGCGGTTTAGATCCTCATATTTCAGTTGCGGCCGCTAAATATCAAGTAAATCGCATTGCTAAGAATAATAATATGGAAATAAAAGATGTAGAAAAGATTATTGATAAATACACTTCAGGAAAACTTTTTGGTGTATTAGGAGAAAAAACAGTAAATGTATTAGAAGTTAATCTTGCTATTGATGGAATTTTGAAGTAGATGCTGAGGAGATATGATGTTATGCAAAAAATAGTGAGTGTATCGGATGAAATAATAGGTAGTAAAGCTCATATAAAATTAGATATTTCAAATGTAGAATTAATATCTATACTTGTTCATGAATTGAGTAAGGAAATTGGCATAAATCCTGAAGTTCAATGTATTTCTAAAGAAAAACTTATATGGGTTATTTTTTCGGATTCGTGTTTTGAATGTGATTTTCTTATTGATAATTATTCATTAATTATTGCTGAAGTATCAGAAAAGTATCCGATTGTAATTAATGGAATAATTAATGATTTCGAAGAAGGTGAAATTAAGGTTTTTTATGAAGAAGATCAGTTAAAGTTAAATAAAAGTAATGCTTCTGGAAAAGATTTCTTGAGTCTTTCTGATTTATGTCTTAAAATAAATGTAGAAAAAAATGAGGAAATAGAAATTTTGAATGAAGCCTTATCAAATATAAAATATAATAAAAACTGTATTGCAATTAGACGAAAATGGGATAAGTATTTTTCAAATTATAGTATTAACGATAATCAAAAAGTTATGAAATATATTTATATTCCTTTAGAGACATTAGATAATGAAGAGGAAGAATATTTGAATTCTTTGAGTATTTTACAAATGAAAGAATTATGGTTAGATTTTCTATTAGATCATCATACTGCTTTAGAATTTGAATTATTATATAATATGTTTCAAAAAAGAAGTATGGAAAAAATGCATTTATGGGAATTAGCTTTAAGAATAGCATTATCTCAATGTGAATTTAGTATAGAATATCATGATAAAGAATTTAATATTGTAGATAAGAGTGGAAAGCGTGTATATTATAATTTTGAATCATCTTCATCAGCAGAAAAACTGTTATTAAAAATCTTATTTCCAATAAAGACAAACTTGTATTAAATAAAATATTAACACAATCTTTATACTATAGTTAAAATAATTATGAAATATTTATTTTGGCTATAGTATAATTTCTTTATAAGTAGATTATATTTTGAGGTGACATATATGATAGATGAACGTCCAGATCCTGATGAGATTTTAAAGAAAATATCCCCAGATGAAAATAACAAACAAGGAAAATTAAAGATATTTTTTGGATATGCAGCTGGTGTAGGGAAAACCTATGCAATGCTTGAAGCGGCTCATATAGCTAAGAATTCAGGTATTGATGTAGTAGCAGGGTATATAGAACCTCATACTAGAGTAGAAACCCTTGCTCTTTTAGATGGGTTAGAAATGTTGCCTAATTTAAAAGTTAAATATAAAGGAATAACTTTAAATGAATTTGATCTTGATTCTGCAATTAAGCGAAAACCACAGCTAATTTTAGTAGATGAATTGGCACATAGTAATGCTTATGGATGCAGGCATATGAAAAGGTATCAAGATATACAAGAATTACTAAATAATGGGGTAGATGTGTATACCACTATCAATGTACAACATATAGAAAGTTTAAATGACATTGTAGCATCTATAACAGGAATAGTTGTAAGAGAGAGAATTCCTGATAGTGTATTTGACAATGCTAATCAAGTTGAATTGGTTGATATTGAGCCAGATGATTTAATTGCACGATTAAATAAAGGGAAGATATATAAAACCGCTCAAGCTAAGAGAGCATTAATTAACTTTTTTACAAAAGAAAAATTAGTTGCATTAAGAGAAATAGCACTTAGGCGTACAGCAGATGCAGTTAATAAAAAAATTGAGGATAATAGAGAAGAAACTAAAAATACGTATTATACAGAAGAACACATTTTGATTTGCTTATCAAGCTCCCCAAGTAACTCAAAGGTAATTAGAACAGCTGCAAGAATGGCATTTGCATTTCATGGATTGTTTACAGCATTATTTGTAGAAACTTCTAATAATAAAGAAATTAGTATGGAAAATAAAAAAATATTAGAAAAAAATTTAAAACTTGCTGAACAATTAGGTGCTAAAATAGCTACTGTCTATGGTGATGATGTGGCAAATCAAATTTCTCAGTATGCGAAGATAAGTGGTGTTTCTAAAATTGTTATTGGAAGATCAAACAATAAAAAAAAGTGGTTTAGTAGCAAAAAAACATTGGTTGATAAATTAACAGAGTTTGCACCTAATATAGATGTTTACATTATTCCAGACAATTCTAAGGCTTATAAAAGAACTTCAAAAGAGAAGCTGAAAAAAAGCAATTTACCACATTTTACTGTAATGGACTTAATAAAAACAACAGTAATATTAGGAGTTGTCACAGTAATGGGGTTAATATTCTATAATTTAGGATATAGTGAAGCTAATATTATAAATATATATATATTAGGAGTATTACTAACATCTATAACTACAACTGGAAAAAGCTGTGGGCTTTTAGTATCAATACTAGGAGTATTAGTATTTAATTTTTTATTTACTGATCCTAGATTTACATTCCAAGCTTATGATAAAAGTTATCCAATAACATTTTTGGTTATGTTTATATCATCAATAATATCAAGTAGATTAGCAACTAGAGTAAAAATGGAGGCTAAATATGCTGCTGAAAAAGCTTATAGAACTGAAGTCTTATTAGAGACAAGCCAAAAGTTACAGATGGCTAAAAATAAAGAAGAAATTTTTAACAAGATACTTATTCAAATAGAGAAATTATTAGATAAAACAGTGATATTATATCCAGAAGATAATGATATACTCTTAGAACCAATAATTTTCAAAAAAAAGAGGACAAGTGATATAAGTGAATTTATTACTGAAGATGAACAAGCTGTGGCCCAATGGGTATTTAAGAATAAAAAACATGCAGGGGCGACAACCAATACTTTACCAGGAGCAAGATGCCTTTATTTAGCTATACGAAATCACGAAAAATCATTTGCAGTAGTAGCAATTCCATTTGATAGAAATGAAACTTTGGATTCTTTTAAAAAGAATCTGCTAATTGCAATTTTAGCTGAAAGTGCTTTATCTTTAGAAAAAGAATATATAAATGAAACTAAAAATGAAATTTATATGAAAGCAGAACAAGAAAAACTAAGGTCTAATTTATTAAGAGCTATTTCACATGATTTACGTACACCTCTTACAAGTATATCTGGGAATGCTGGAATTTTAATGGGAAATTCTAGAATATTAGATGAAGATAGAAAACAGAGGTTGTATACAGATATTTATGATGATTCTATGTGGCTTATTAATTTAGTAGAAAATTTATTGTCTGTAACTCGTATTGAAAATGGTACAATGAATATAAAATTACAACCAGAATTAATAGATGAAGTCATACAAGAAGCACTTCAACATATTAATAGAGAAAGCTCAGACTATAATATTGAAGTTGAAGTAGATGATGAATTATTGATGGCTAAAATGGATTCTAGATTAATTATTCAAGTAATAATTAATATTGTAAATAATGCTGTGAAATATACTCAGAAAGGTTCAAATATTAAAATACTTGGGAAAAAGCAAGGCAAAAGTGTAGTGATTGAAATAAGTGATGATGGATGTGGAATTGAAGATTCAATGAAAGGAAAATTATTTGATATGTTTTTTACATTAAATAGCACTAGTGCAGATGGAAGAAGAGGACTTGGACTTGGACTATCTTTATGTAAGTCCATAATAAATGCTCATGGTGGAGAAGTTTATGTAAGAGACAACGAACCTAAAGGAACTATATTTGGTTTTACGTTACAATATGAGGAGGTTATATATAGTGAATAAACCACAAATTTTAGTTGTAGAAGATGATAAAGCAGTTAGAAATTTAATTACCATAACATTGGAAACAGAAAATTATAAATATCATGTTGCTGAAAATGGTGAGGCTGCAATTAGAGAAGATATTTCATATGTACCAGATATCATTATATTAGATTTGGGTTTACCAGATATGGATGGAGTAGAAATTATCAAGAAAATACGTACATGGTCAAATGTTCCAATCATAGTAGTTAGTGCGCGTAGTGAAGATAGGGATAAAATTGAAGCTCTTGATTGTGGAGCTGATGATTATTTAACTAAGCCTTTTAGTGTTGAAGAATTGTTAGCAAGACTACGTGTTAGTTTAAGAAGAATTAATTATGTTAATGGTGTACAAGGAGAAAATAATAATTTATTTGTTAATGGAGATTTGAAGATTGATTATGCGGCAAGATGTGTATTTATTAAAGATGAGGAAATTCATTTAACGCCAATTGAATATAGATTAATATGTCTTTTAGCTAAAAATGTAGGAAGAGTACTTACTCATAATTTTATATTAAAAGAAGTATGGGGAAATACTTTACCTAATGATACACCATCATTACGTGTTTTTATGGCAACTTTAAGAAAGAAAATAGAAGAAAAACCTTCAAAACCCAAATATATACAAACTCATATAGGAATAGGATATAGGATGCTAAGAATTACAGAGGATTAAGGAATATATTTTTAGGCTCTGTTTTAGCAGAGTGTTGATATATGCATAAGAAAAGTGAGCGGAGTAATTGAACTTAGGAATGCTAAAAT
>NZ_JAMQHY010000009.1:170900-174327 GCF_023845705.1 Clostridium sp. ZBS15 | reverse complement strand
AGTATAGTCCCATTTTAGCTTGTTCCCAATATATAATTATTTTCTATTAAATATTGCTGTACACCATTCGTTTGTTTGAATCTTATGTTCCATAATATAACCTTTAGCTTCAACTTTTTCTTTAACAGAATTGAAACTCCATTCAACTAAGCCTGAAACTAGAAGCTTACCATTTTCTTTTATATGATCATTTATATAATCCATAAACATTTCAGTTTCTTCTCCACCTATATTTATATAGATCCAATCAAATTTGTCATCTATAACTACTTCATTACTTAAAGCATCACCAACAAAGGTCTCAATATTAGTAATGTTATTTAAAGAAGAGTTGAATTCTATTTCTTCATGTACATCTCTAATGTCTAAAGCACATACTCTTTTAGCGTTTTTAACACTTGTAGCTAATGAAAGTATTCCAGAACCAGTACCTATATCTAATACATCTAATCCAGTGAAATCTTGAGATAAAATGTATCTTAATATATCTTGAGTGGTTTCATGCATTCCAGTTCCAAAAGCACCTTGAGATATAAAATTTATTTTTTGTTTTTCAGGAAAATCTTCTTCCGGAGAAGCTATTACCCAAGTGTCATCTATATGTATAGCAGGAAAATGCGTTTCTTCATAATTATAATTTTCTTCAACCGTATTGTCTGGCGTTAATTCAAGAATAGAATTAACTTTGTTTGTAAAGTCATTAAGATCACATTCATCACCATCAAAAGCTACTTTGAAGTCGATAATAACATCATCTTTTTCTATAAATCCATATCCAAATTCATCTGTAGTTATTTCTAGTGGACTTTCGTAAAACACATTAAAAATATCATTGAATTGAAGTTTTTCAATAGAAGTGTCTACATTTTGATATGGTATTTTGTAAGTAATAATAAACATAAAAAATCTCCTTGTATTTGAATTTGTTGATATCTTTTAAGTTAATGCTAATATTATACTATGATATTAATATTAACTTAAAAGATAATTTGTTTTACAAATTTGTATTCTTAGATAAAGTTTAACATTAAGGCATACATGATACAATACGGAAATTTAAAGTGAGGATAGTTTTAAATAATGTAGCTTATGATATAATAAAAATTAATTGAAGTATAGAGAGGGGTCTTATTTTTATGAAGCAAATAGTAGTACTTGATGGAAAAACATTAGGAAATGTAGATTTTTCAAAACTTAACGAATTTGGCAAGGTAACATATTATGATTTAACTTCAAGCAATGAAGTAGAAGAAAGAATAGAAAATGCTAATATAGTATTAACTAATAAAGTTGTATTAAATGAAAATAATTTAAAGAATGCTAAAAATTTAGAGTTGATCTGTGAAATGGCAACTGGATTTAATAATATAGATATAAAGTATGCTAAAGAAAATAATATAGCAGTAACTAATGTAGCTGGATATTCTACAAATACAGTAGCACAACATACTTTTGCTATGGCACTTAATTTATATGATAAGATTTCATATTTTGATAATTATGTTAAGTCTAAAGAATATTCAAGATCTAATATCTTTACTAATGTAGATGAAGTTTATAAAGATATTGATGGTAAGGTATGGGGAATAATTGGACTTGGAGCTATTGGAAAAAGAGTTGCTAAAATTGCAGATGCATTTGGATGTAAAGTAGTTTACTATTCAACTTCAGGAAAGAACTCAAATTCAGAATATGATAGAGTGTCTTTTGAAGAATTATTAGAGAAAGCAGATGTAATATCTATACATGCTCCACTAAATGAAAATACAAAAGGATTAATGAATTATGAAGCATTTAAGAAGATGAAAGAAGACAGCATATTAATTAATATGGGAAGAGGTCCAATAGTAGTGGATGCAGATTTAGCAAAGGCTATAGATGAAAACTTAATAGGTGGTGCAGGCTTAGATGTATTTGAAATAGAGCCAATTCCAGAAAACAATCCATTATTAAGTGTTAAAAATAAAGAAAAATTAGTTTTAAGTCCTCATATAGCATGGGCAAGTGAAGAAGCAAGAAATAGATTATTTAACGATTTATTAGAAAACATAAGAGTTTATAATAAGGGTAAAATGAAAAATAGAGTAGAGTGTTAATGTATGTATAAGCAAAGTGGACTGAGTAATTGAACTTAGGAATGCTAAAATGAGTATTGTCCCATTTTAGCTTGTTCCTAATATAAAATTAAGACAAGCAGTAAATGTGATTATCAAAATGAAACTCGACTTCGCTGAGTAAGTTCGAAAAGCTAAATATAAAATTTAGGTTCTCACTTAAGGATTCTCAAAGTCCAATTACAATGCCAATTTGCCTATTACATATATTAACACATACTTTACAAGGTATCCATTTATTTTATATACAGAGAAAAATTACTTACATTTATTTTTAGAAACTGCATAAAGAACTACTTCGGTAGCTAAAAATGCTATAAAAATTGCTATTTTCATAATGTAATTCCTTTTCTATTCAAGGAATTATTTAAGTTTCAATTTATGCATATATTAACACTTGGATATTATAGAACCACATGTTCCATTATAGCTCCTAATACACCGTAATCTTCATTGCTTTCTGCTATGTATTTTGCATGTTGTTTCATGTCTTCTGGAGCATTTTTCATAACAAAGCTAAAGTCAGCTTCATTTAACATTTCTATATCATTATAGTAATCTCCAAATGCCATTGTTTCTTCTTTTGAGATATTATCAGCTTCCATTATTTTTCTTAAAGCAGTACCTTTGTTTACTGTTTTATTCATTATATCAAGCCAGATTTCACCAGCTACAACTACGTTTAAGTCATTTCCGAATAATGGATTTATAACTGGATTTGAATTTTTGATTGCGTGATCTAAATCACATATAGTAACTTTGATTATATCATCTTCAACTTTAGAGATATCTTCAACAACTTCATATTTTACATAATATTTTTGTATTTCTTTTAAGTATTCTTCAGAACAATTTTCTATATAAGCACATTCTGCTCCACATAATACTATAGTAGTATTTTCTATATTTTTAGCTGTTTTTATTATATCTTGTACCAAGTTCTTTTCTATAACATCCTTAAATATTAATTTATTATTATCATATACTAATGCTCCGTTATCAGTAATATATGATAGTTTATTAGCTATTGGACCAAAGTTTGTTTGTAATGTAGCATATGGTCTACCGCTAGCTATAACTAATTTAACATCTTTTTCTGTTATTAAATCTAAAACTTCTGTGAAGCTTTCTGGTAAATGTCCTTTTTCATCTAATAAAGTTCCATCCATATCTGTTGCGATTAATTTTATCATAAAGTCCTCCTTAAAGTGCTTGTACTTTTAATTTAGGCTATGTTTTAGCAAAGTGTTGATATATGCATAAGCAAAGTGGACTGAGTAATTGAACTTAGGAATGCTAAAATGAGTATAGTC
>NZ_JAMQHY010000009.1:91869-170842 GCF_023845705.1 Clostridium sp. ZBS15 | reverse complement strand
AGTCCAATTACAATGCCACTTTGCCTATTGCATATGTCAACACACATTTAAAACAGAGCCTTAATTTAATTAGTTACATCATATCATAAATATTAATACCTTTAAAGAAGTTAGATCATAACATAATTTGGTATAAAAATAAAATATTTAACATGTAAATGTTTAAAAAGTTTAATTTATATTTCAATTATGATAGTATGATAATAAATAGATAGAAAACAATAGATGAAAAGAGGGATTTTGATGAAATATGCATTAGATGTACATACTCATACATTGGTTAGTGGTCATGCGTATTCTACTTTGATGGAGAATGCTAAAGCAGCTTCAGAAAAAGGAATAAAAGTTTTAGGTACAACGGAACATGGAGTAACAATGCCAAATTCTCCTCATATTTGGTATTTTCATAATTATAAAGTACTACCAAGAGAAATGTATGGAGTAACTATGCTTTATGGTGTAGAAGCTAATATAAGCGATTATGAAGGGAATTTAGACATGGATGACTATACACTAGATAAGGTAGATATAGTTATCGGTAGTATTCATCCACAACCAGAAGTATATAAGGTTGGAAGTAAGGAAGAAAATACAAATGCATTTATAAATGCAATAAAAAGTGGAAAAATTGATATAATAGGTCATATTGGAAATCCACAAGTACCAATAGATTTCGAAAAAGTAGTAAAATGTGCTTTTGAAAATGATGTTTTAGTTGAAATAAATAATAGCTCTTTTACAACATCAAGAGTTGGAAGTAAAAAAAATTGCAAGGAAGTAGCTTTATTATGTAAAAAATATGGTGCTAAATTAGTTTTAAATAGTGATGCACACTTTTGTACTAAAATAGGGGAATTTACAGAAGCAATTGAAATACTGAAAGAAATAGATTTTCCAGAAGAGCTTATAATTAATAGTATTCCAGAAGAATTAATATTAAGACTAAAGAAAAAAGGAAAGTTAAGTGATTTGGAAATATAAATCGAATATAGTGCCATTTTGCCGATTGTATATATAAACATATATTTAGAACATAATTAAAATATATTAATTCGTATAATTTGGAAAAAAGGGGGAAGTTTATATGGAAATATTGAGAATTAATGAGAGTGATATAGAAGAATGTGCAAAGATTTTTATAGAAGCATTCAATGAAGAACCGTGGAATGATAATTGGACTATAGAAAGTGCATATAGAAGATTGCGTGATATATATAAATCTCCTAATTTTATAGGGGTTAAGTATACTGAAAATAATGAAATTTTTGGAGCACTTTTTGGAAATTGCGAAGAGTGGTTTGAAGGAAGACAATTTAATATAAAAGAAGTATTTGTTTCAAAGAGAATTCAAGGAAAAAGCATTGGAAGTAAATTAATTAATAGTGCTGAAAGTAAAGTAAAGAAATTGGGTGTAGATTTTATGTTTTTATCAACTCAAAATAATAATTTAAAGAATTTTTATTTAAAACATGATTTTAAAGAAACTAATTCTTTGTGCATAATGTCAAAAAAAATTCGAAATTAAACTAAAATTTTTTGTAAGATAGGAAAATGTGAAATTGGATATTTTCCTATCTTATTTTATAATTAATTATTAGAAATAGTAAACTTTATTTTGAATCAGAATGATAATGTTCGTATTATTATAAAATAAAAATTAAATAATAAAAAAAATAGCACTAAATATATTAAATGTATATTATATATATTAAAAAGTTAAAAAATACTTGCATTAATTTAAAAATGAATATATAATTAAGTAACAAATTTATAGAACGTTCGGACGAAGGTAGTGGGAGAGTTATTATTATTTATAATAATACACCGAAGAGGGAAATCTTTCAGGTATTAGGACCGCTACTGGACGAGCCTCTGGAGAGACTCATAGTTATATGAGCACCGAAGGAGCAAGGCAAATTTTATTTGCTGAAACTCTCAGGTAAAAGGACAGGGGATAGGATTATTAAACTCATTTTGAGTTAATTCTTATTCTCCTCCATAATCAAAAATTAAGGGGGATTTTTTTATGTTATTATCAAATTTCTTATTATCAACAGCTGGAGTTCAAAGTTTTTTTGAAAAAATAGACAGCATTATCTGGGGACCACCATTACTAATTCTTTTAGTTGGAACAGGTCTATATCTAACTTTTCGTCTTAAATTACTTCAAGTATTCAAATTACCTATGGCTTTAAAATTTGTTTTTGGAAAAGATGAAGAAGCTAAAGATGAAGATGCACAAGGAGATGTATCTAGTTTCGCAGCTTTATGTACAGCTCTATCAGCTACTATAGGAACAGGAAATATAGTTGGAGTTGCTACAGCAATAAAAGCTGGAGGACCTGGAGCATTGCTTTGGATGTGGATAGCAGCATTTTTGGGAATGGCAACAAAGTATGCAGAAGGTTTACTTGCTATAAAATATAGAGAAGTAGATGAAAATGGAGAAATGTGTGGAGGACCAATGTATTATATACAAAATGGTCTTGGATTAAAGTGGCTTGCAAAATTATTTGCATTCTTTGGTGTTGGAGTTGCATTTTTTGGAATTGGAACTTTTGGTCAAGTAAATTCAATAGCAGCAGCAGCAGCTAATTTCAATATACCGTTAATTGTAACAGCAGTAATTGTAACAGCATTAGTAGCATTAGTAACTTTAGGTGGAATAAAGAGAATATCTAAAGTTTCAGAAACTCTTGTACCATTTATGGCAGTAGCATATATAATTGGAGCAGTATTAGTTCTTGCATTTAATTACACAGCAGTTCCAGCTGCAATAAAGTTAATATTTCAAAGTGCTTTTAATACAGAAGCTATAGGTGGTGGAGTATTAGGAATTACAGTAACAATGGCTATAAGAAATGGTATAGCTAGAGGTGTATTTTCTAATGAATCAGGACTTGGTAGTGCACCAATAGCAGCAGCAGCAGCAAAGACAAATTCACCTGCTAAGCAAGGGTTAATATCAATGACAGGTACTTTTTTTGATACAATAATCGTTTGTACAATGACAGGTCTTGCAATAGTAATAACAAGTGGATCTACTGGGATATTTGAAGTTGGTGCAACAATAGAAGGGGCTGGTCTTACATCAGCAGCATTTGAAATAGGATTACCAATTGCAATTTTAGGAAAATATATTGTTAACATAGGATTAATATTTTTTGCATTTACAACTATTCTTGGATGGAATTATTATGGTGAAAAATGTATTCAATATTTATTTGGTATTAAATCAATTATGCCATATAGAATAGTTTATATAATATTAGTTGCTATAGGACCATTCTTACCATTGGAACTAATATTTATAATAGCAGATATAGTTAATGGTTGTATGGCGTTCCCTAATTTAATAGCATTAATAGGTCTTAGAAAAGTTGTAATTAAAGAGACTGAAAAATTCTTTGAAGAAATTAAAGCAAAAGATTCAATTGAAGAAGTAGTAGCTTAATATAGTTTTAATGTTTAAAGGAGTTATCTGAAAGATAGCTCCTTTGTTTTATATAAATATTAAATGAGAAAGATATCTAAAATCACCTCTTGAACTCTACCAGAAATTTTTATAGAATACCTTTTCATAAACACACTCCCTTATGTTATAATATGTTATAGTATATTATAACATAAGGTATGTAAACCTTGTGAAAAGGTATATAATAATTATTATAATGCATATAATAATTATGTAGCATAAAAGGAGGGTATCAATATGAGTGAAAAAACTATGGTCTTAATCAAACCAGATGGAGTAAAAAGAAATATAATAGGTAATATTATTAGTTGCTATGAAGCTAATGGCTTAAAAGTCGTTGAAATAAAAATGATGAAAGCAACAAGAGAGATAGCAGAACAACATTATTCACAACATAAGGGAAAAAACTTTTATGAAGAATTAATAGAATTTATAACTGGAAGTCCATTATGTGCTATGATTTTAACTGGAGAAGATGCAATAAATAAGGTTAGAAAAATAAATGGGGCAACAAGTCCTGATGATGCTGAAGAAGGAACTATAAGACATAGATATGCTAGAAGCAAGACTGAAAACTGTGTTCATGCATCAGATAATGCAGAGAGTGCAGAATCAGAATTAAAATTGTGGTTTCCAGAAGTTAATTTAGGTATATAAAAATAAACTAGCATACTAACTAGTTATTTATTTGAATGTGCCTTATAATAAAGAAATCCTTAGATAAAGTAAACTTTATCCAAGGATTTTTTATTATTTAGCTGTTTTGATTTTCATCCAAGCATCATCATATAATTTTAATGAATCACCTAAATTAGTAAAAATTTCACATTTATCTAGAACTTCTTTTGATGGATAAATGCCTTTGTCATCTTTAACAGGATCTTCTAACATATCATAAGCACCTTTATTAGGTGTTGAATATCCTATGTAATCAACATTTTGTTTTGCATTTTCAGGATCGCATAGAAAGTTGATTAATTTTTCAGCATTTTCTTTATTTGGAGCACTTTTGGGAACAACCATACCATCAAACCATTTATTAGCTCCTTCTTCAGGAATAACGTACTCTAATTTAGGATTCTCTGATCTTATATAAGCAGCATCTCCAGACCAAACAGTTGCCATAATAGCCTCTTCACTTATCATTTTATCTTTAACTTCATCTACGTAATAAAGTGGTGAAATTGATTGCTTTTGTTTCACTAACTCTTCAGTAGCAGCATTTATTTCATTAGGATTTGTACTGTTTATAGAATATCCAAGTTTCTTTAATCCAATAGCAAGAGTATCTCTCATTGAATCAAACATTATTATTTGTTTATTATTATATTTTTCATTCCATAATATATCCCAACTATTAACAGGTTCTGTAACTAAATCAGGGTTATATATTATTCCGATAGTACCCCACATATAAGGAACAGAGCATTTGTTATTTGGATCATAAGATAAATTTTTATAGCGATCATCTATATACTCATAATTTGGTATGTTATTAAAATCTAATTCTTCAATCATATCTTCTTTCGTCATTTTTTCAATCATATAATCAGAAGGTATTACTAGATCGTAACTACCTGGGCTGCTTTTTAATTTTTGATACATTATTTCGTTTGTATCATAAGTGGAGTATTCAACTTTAATACCAGTTTCATCTTGAAATTTAGCTAATAAATCTTCATCAATATAATCACCACAATTATAAAAATAAACTGTACCATTTTGTCCTATATTTTTATCAGAACATCCAGAAAAAAGACTTATAGTCAATAAACTTGTTAATGCTAAAGCACTGAATATTTTAAATTTTTTCAAATTGTTCACCCCTTGTAAGATTTTGCTTCTTATTTACTATTATTAATAAAGTCAAAACAGTCAAGAACATTAATGTTGAAAGAGCATTAATTTCCGGCTTAATGCCTCTTCTAGCCATAGAATAAATTTCTATAGATAAATTAGTAACTCCAGGACCTGTTGTAAAGAAACTTATAACAAAATCATCTATTGACATTGTAAAGGCCATAAGAAATCCTGAAATTATACCAGGCTTTATTTGAGGTAGTATAACTTTTCTAATAGCATATAGTGGAGTAGCACCTAAATCTTCCGCAGCTTCTACAGTATTTTCAGGTAACTGTTTTAATTTTGGAAGAACTGAAAGAATTACATAAGGAATATCAAATGTAATATGCGCTAATAACATAGTAGTAAATCCAAATTTTAAATTAATAAATATAAACATAGACATAAGTGCAATACCTGTAACTATATCTGGGTTTAAAACAGGTAAATAATTAACATTTAAAATAAGAGACTTTTTTTTGCCTTTAATTTTATGTATACCAATTGCACTTATTGTACCAACTATAGTGGCTATAATTGAGGCTATAACAGCAATTAATAAAGTATAATAAAGTGCAGACATAAGTCTTTCATTGCTAAATAATTCTTTATACCATTTAAGTGTAAAGCCAGTCCATCTTCCCATGGTTTTTGATTTATTAAATGAAAATACCATCAAAGTAATGATAGGAGTATATAAGAATAAAAATATAATAACTAAATAGGATTTTTTAATAAAATTCTCTAATCTACTTACCATAATTGTCCACCACCTTCTTTGCTATCATCATTTTCGAATCTAGAAGTAATACCCATAAATATTAATATAATTATCATCATTAATATTGAAATGGCAGATCCAAAATTCCAATCACCCATGGTTGTAAATTGTTGTTCAATGACGTTTCCAATCAACATATATTGACCTCCACCTAATAATCTTGAGATTACAAAGGTAGAAACAGCAGGCATAAATACCATAGTGACCCCAGAAATTATTCCAGGCATGCTAAGTGGTAACACAACTTTTGTAAAAACTTTAAATCTATTTGCACCTAAATCATGTGCAGCATTTATTAAATCCTGATCCATCTTTATTAATATTGTATAAATAGGAAGAACCATAAATGGTAAGAAGTTATAAATCATTCCTAGTAAAACAGCACCATCATTATAAAGAAAAGAAATAGGTCCTATACCTAGTTTACTAAGCAAAAGATTTATTAAACCTGTTTTTCCTAAGATAGGTACCCAAGCATAAGTTCTTAATAAAAAATTCATCCACATGGGCAAAATAAATAACATTATTAAAAAATTTCTTTTATCTAAATTTATTTTTGAAATTATATATGAAACAGGGTATCCAATAATTAAACAAGCTATAGTTGATTCAAACGCTAATAGTATAGACTGTTTAAATATATATAAGTATTGAGAATTAAATAAATTATTATAATTTTCCAAAGAAAATGAATAACCTGAGTTGTTTTTTGTAGTAAAGCTAAAAAATAAAACTATAATTAAAGGAACAACTATAAATAGTGCACTCCATACAAAATAAGGATATGCTAAAATTGAAGTATTTTTTTTACGCATTGTCATCACTCTTTTTCATAATATGTATATCTTCAGGATGTATGTCTAATCCAATTTCATTATCAACATCTACAGATTTTGTGTTGTGAAGAATGAATGTAAAATCATCTACGTCCACCTGCATTTCATAATGAACTCCTTTGAACATTATAGATTTTACAATACCTTTAAGCATTCCTTTTTCAGCTTCAACTATTTTTATATCTTCAGGTCTTATTACTACATCAATACTTTCTATTTTTTCAAAACCTTTGTCAACGCAGTCAAATCTCTTGTTGCAAAATTCAACCTTAAAATCATCAATCATGATTCCGGTTAAGATATTACTTTCACCAATGAAATCTGCAACAAAAGCATTAGCAGGTTCGTTATAAATATCCTCAGGACTGCCCATTTGTTGAATAACACCTTTATTCATAACAATTATAGTATCAGACATAGTTAAGGCCTCTTCTTGATCATGAGTTACGAAGATAAATGTAATACCAACTTCTTGTTGTATTTTCTTTAATTCTATTTGCATTTCTTTTCTCAGTTTTAAATCCAATGCACCTAAAGGTTCATCAAGAAGTAATACTTCAGGTTTGTTAACTAAAGCTCTTGCTATTGCAACTCTTTGTTGTTGTCCACCACTTAATGAAGTAATACTTCTTTTTTCAAATCCTTTTAATGCAACAAGCTCAAGGATCTCTTTAACACTTTTTCTTATTTGATCTTTAGGGAGTTTTTTTAATTTAAGCCCAAAAGCGATATTTTCGTATACATTCATATGAGGAAATAATGCATACTTTTGGAATACGGTATTTACTTGTCTTTTGTAAGGTGGAAGATTAGATATATCTTCATTTTTAAATAAGACTTCTCCAGTATCCGCTGTTTCAAAACCAGCAATTATTTTTAGGGTAGTTGTTTTACCACAACCACTAGGTCCTAATAATGTTAAAAATTCATTTTTTCTAATAGTCAAAGATAAATTATCTAATATTTTTTGTTCACCGTAAGATTTACTTATGTTATTTAATTTAATTATATTATCGCTCACTAAAAAAGCACCTCTCTCTAAAATTTAAAATGATGGTGGAGTACTTATCCAAATAACTTTTGCTGGTGTTCTACCAGCGTTAGAAATATAATGATTAACCTTTGGTTTAAAATAAAAGCTTTCATTCTTTTTAACTTTTAGTTTTCTTTTTCCCAAATGTAGATAAATACTTCCAGATAATACATAGCCAAATTCTTCACCGTCATGTGGTTCTTCCTCAATATATTGTCCACCTGGCTCAATAGTAATCATAATTGGTTCCATAGCATTCTTTTGAGCGTTAGGGACTAGCCACATTAACGAATATTTTAACTCTTCATCATCTGTTTTAAACATATCATCATTGCTAAATATAACTTGTTCTTCTTTTGTTTCACTAAAAAACTCATTTAAATTCGTTCCTAAAATTTCTAATATGTCCATTAAAGTAGCAATTGAGGGAGAAGTTAAATCATTTTCAAGTTGAGATATAAATCCCTTAGATAACTCACACCTATTTGCCAATTCTTCCTGGGTTAATTGTTTTTCCATTCTTAATACACGAATCTTTTCTCCAATTTGCACAATATACACCTACCGTCGAATATATAATATACTCACTTTTACTAAACCTTAAGTTTAAAATTACTAAACAAACAATGATATTATATAAATTTTAGAGGTAAAAATCAATATTTTTTTAGTAAAAAAAGAAAATATTTATTCTTTTAACCATTTATTTTACTTATTATTAAAGAATGTGTTTAGTATTATGTAAATTTAAGTATACATATACTAAGGTGTAGAAAAAAATTTACTTTTTTATATAAAAATTAAAAAATAAAAATTATATAGATGATTTTAACATTTATTTGAATTATAAATATTGATAAAAAGAAGAAAATGTGAGATATTTAAAATAATATAATAAAGAAATTATTAGGTGATTTTATGCAAACAGAATATCAACTGTATAGAAGAAATGGTAAATTAGTATATATAAAGCAACCTGAATATGAAGAATTAGCTTTTACATCAAAATTATGGGATGATGAAGAAACAATGAAGGATATTGGGGGAGTATATAAATTTACGGAAAGTAAGTGGGAGAGTTTTTATAAAAAAATGGTATCTCCAACGGATGGAAGAAATTTTTATTGCCTTATATATACAGTTAAAGATGAACCTATTGGAGAAGTAAGTTTTCATGGATATGACCCTACAACAAAAATAGCTCGATCTAATATAAAAATTCATCATAAATATAGAAATATGGGATTTGGTGAAGAAGCTATGAGATTGATGCTTGAGTATTACTTCTTTGATTTTGCTGGAGAAATGATATTAGATAAAGTAGGAAATGAATATGCACGAGCATTTGCAAATAAATTAGGCTTTCAAGAAAGTGGAACTTATCAAAAGGAAACAACATTTAAACTTACTAAAAGTAATTTTTTTTATTTTAAAGATTTGAATGTAAAAAATGTTTCATTTATTGTATATGAAAATATAAATATCGCAAATTATACTTTAGTTTGGGATATATTTAATGAAGTAAATAAATTATCAAATAAGAAAATATTTAATTTTGAGATAATATCATTAACTGATAGGACTAATTATAGTAATAATTTAAAGTTGGAGTTAAATTCATCAAATTTTAGTATTTCAGATTCAAATATTATAATTTTACCAGATTCAATAAGTATCGAAAATATAATTCAAAATGAAAATATTATAAAAAGTATAGCAGAAGTATATAATCAATGTAATTATATATGCGCTATAGGGAATTCAATAGTAATATTAGAACAAATAAAATCTTTAACGGGTATGTCTATTCCTCATATTGAAAATTTAAATAAGTTAATAAAATCTGAAAATTTAAATAAGATGAAGATAGTTAATAAAAATTTTGTGGATAATGGAAAAGTAATGATTTCATCTAATCTAATGGGGACTATAGAAATGATTTTAGCAATAATATTTAAAGTTGTAGGAAAAGATTTAGTAAAGCAAATAGAGGATAAATTGGGAATCAAGTATATATATTAAAGCAGAAGTTTGATTAAATTTTACTAATATTGTACAATTATAAAAAAGCTTATTATAAAGGATTGATGTAAATGAGCTCTAAAAAAACTAAGATGATTAGTGTAATTGTTTTGGCGATTCTTAGTATAACTGTAATATTTGTAATGCATAAATTTATAGGAAGTGGATCTAAAGATATTAAATCTGCTAAAAGTTTTATAGAGAGATTACATGCAATAAATGCAATTGATGATGATGAGGATTTAAAAAATATAAAATATAAACGAGTAAAAACACTAGGCAATAAGAATAAGTTAATCTATAAAACTATAACAGCTAATTCCTTTGGAATAGATTTAGATAAAAATTATAATGTTATAGGTTTTGCTAATAAAGATATTAAAAAGGATAAATATGAAATATCATATTATGAAGCTAAAGAAAAGTCAAAAAAATATCTAGAGAATATATGCACTGAAGAATTAACTTTTAGGGGAATAAAAAATGAAAAAGATACAGACAAGCTTCCTTATTATTCTTTTGTATATTTGAAATGTAAAAATGGTTATCCAATATATTCTGATGAAATAATAATATGCATAAATAAGTCTAATGGTTTGTTAGAAAATTACACTAATTCGTCAATTCAAAAAGAATGTAAAGATTTTGTAATAAATATATCACAAGAAGAAGCAGAAAAAGAAGCGTTAAATTTATTTGATAAATTAAATGACAATGGGGAAGTTGTTTATCCAACTGAACTAGCTTATGCTGAAAGAAAAGCAAAAGGTGAAAAAAATTTAAGTTCTGAACTTTGTTATGTTGTTACAGTAAAAGGCAAAGATAAAAATGATGCAGAATTTACGAACAAATTTTTTATAACTACAGAATCTAAAGAAGTGATTAATGATATAAAATATGGAACAGAAAATTCAGTAGTGACTGATTAAATAAGAAGTATTCATTTGAAACAAGAGCAAATAAAAAATGTAATGATTAATTAATCATTACATTTTTTTATGTCTATATTCGAATTAAAGCTATTCCCATTCATCAACATTTGTTAATTCAGGTATAGATGAAGCCTTAAATACAGGTTCTTTTATTCCTGCTTTCTTTTGAGCTTTATAATCAGCTAATGCTTTAAATGCAAATTTACTAAGTAAAGTAATTGCAATCAAGTTTATTATAGCCATAAAACCCATGAATGTATCTGCTAAGTTCCAAACTATATTTAAATTAGCTATAGAACCAAAGAATACCATAGAAGCAACTGCTATTCTATAAATAATTAAATATATCTTTTTTTTGTTTAAAAATTCAATATTAGATTCTCCATAATAGTAGTTACCAACTATAGAGCTAAATGCAAATAATAATATACAAATAGCTACAAATATACTTCCAAAGCCTCCTATTTGATAAGTTAAAGCATTTTGTGTTAATTGAATACCTGTTAATCCACCAGATAAATCTATATCTGAAAGTAATATTATAAAAGCAGTGCAACTACAAATAATTATTGTATCTGTGAAAACTCCAAGAGTTTGAATTAAACCTTGTTTAACTGGATGAGTTACATCAGCAGTTGCAGCGGCGTTTGGAGCACTACCCATACCAGCTTCATTAGAGAATAAACCTCTCTTTATTCCAATAAGCATAGTTCCACCTAAAGTTCCTCCGATAGCTTGATTTAAACCAAAAGCATTTTCAACAATTAATGCAAACACTCTAGGGATATGATTGAAATTCTTAAATATTACAAATAGTGATACAAATATATAAGCAACTGCCATTATAGGAACAATTATTTCAGATACTTTAGCAACTCTATGAACTCCACCAAAAATAACTACTAAAGTTAAAACAGTCAATATAATTCCTACAGTAATTTGATTCACTCCAAAAGCTTCATTCATAGCTAGAGAAATAGTATTAGATTGAACAGAGTTAAATACTAGTCCAAAAGAGACTGTTATTAATATTGAGAATAAAACGCCCATCCATTTTTTATTTAGACCTTTTTCAATATAATAAGCAGGACCACCTCTAAAGTGACCATTTTTATCTTTAATTTTGTATATTTGAGCTAAAGTAGATTCAACAAAGCTTGAACCAGCTCCTATTAAAGCTATAACCCACATCCAAAATATTGCACCAGGTCCACCTATAGATATAGCGATGGCAATACCAGCTAGATTACCAGTTCCGACTCTTGATGCTGTACTTATACAAAAGGCTTGGAATGATGATACACTTCCTTTTTTTCGTTCCGATGTAACACCATTACCTAATAACCTAAACATTTCTTTTATAAATCTAAATTGAACAAATTTAGTTTTATAAGAAAAGTAAAGACCTAAAATTATTAATAAAGCTATAAGTATATATGTATACAAAAAATCATTGAATTTTACAAGTAAATTATTTAAAATATCCAAATTTATGCCTCCTACATTAGAAAAAAATATGTCGATAAATATAATTTTATATTGTAAAAGTAAAAAATGCAAGAACAAAGAGCAAAAAATGCAAAATTAATATATTGATATTATGGAAAATATTAATTTTAGTAGGGTTTGTAAACGCTGAGATTACATAAAAAATAGAAAATGCAGGGATTGGTTATCGTTTATTCATTTTGCAATAAAAACATTTAAATTTCTATTTATTTTAATAAGAAAAAGCGATACATTAAGAATTTAATGTATCGCTTTTTGAAGTTAATTTGGTTTTAATACAGAATTATTTTGAGCAGTCTCAGGAGGTACAGTAGGATTTTCCTGAGCAGATTCATTATTATTTGGTATTTCTACTTCATTTTCCTCATTTATATTTGGAGGAGAAAGTTCAGGGGTAGGTTGTTGCTCGATATAATTATCTTGTGAATATGGAAGTACGTATATATAATCCCTAGTTAATGGGTTAGGATATTTTTTGCTTACAAAAACTCTTTCTTGAGTTAACAATGTAGGGGTATTAGCACCTGCTAATTTATTATTAAGTCTATTTATACGTCCACTAATATGAGTATTACATGTTTCATGTGGTTCGGTTCCTTCGATAAATAATTCTTCTGTAATTCTATTTCCTCTAGGATCACTGCTACATAAATTTGATGGTAGCTTACCTGAATCTTTACATACAGCAACATGAACAATTCCTTTAGGTTCTTCTAAATCTTTAACTTCAAGTCCTTTATGTGCTTTAGCCATTATTTTTCCCCATAAATTAGCACATACTGTTCCAGATCCTCCGAAGACAGTTTTAGGGTTATCATAGCCAACCCAAATTGATCCAGATAGATAAGGAGAAAGGCCTGCAAACCATAAGTCTTTAGCATCTGTAGTAGTACCAGTCTTACCAGCAACAGGCATATCACCCCATTTAGCGGGAGCGCCACCATAAAAGTTAACAGGTCCTTTCAGTAAGTCATACATTATATATGCTGTTTGCGGTGAAAATACTTGTTTTTCTTTAGGTTTTCCGTCTAATATGGTATTACCTTTGGCATCAATTACCTTTGTATAAAGCAAAGGTTCCACGTACATACCATTATTACCAAAGCTTCCGAATGCAGCAGCTAATTTATAAGTATTACCACCATCTCTATCATTAGGATTATTGTTATATTGACCCAATGCAACAGTAGCTATAGAAGTTTTAGATGCGCTGTTAAATACAAGACCTAAATTTTCTCCATAAGATATTCCTGTTTTTAAACCAATAGTGTCTGCTGTTATAACAGAAGCAGTGTTTTTAGAATACATTATTCCTTCACGCGGAGATATAAGACCTAAGTATTCATCAGGTGAATTTCTAAGGATATTAGGTGGAGCATATGCAGGATATTTTTTTGTTAATTCTGGTGATAATGGAGCATCATCTATTGATGTTGCAGCAGTTATTATCTTTTGATCTATACCAGGCCCATATACAGTAAGTGGCTTAGTAGTAGAACCTATTGATCTTAAATCATTATATGCTCTATTATTTGATTGAGGAAGTTGTTTACCTCTTCCGCCAACCATAGCAAGAACTTTACCATGTTTATAGTCTGTTATTGTTGCTGAAGCTTGTAATAATGGAACTTTATTTTCATCATAAGCTTCTGAATTTCCAACATTTAAATTACGATAATTGTCTAAAGTTTTTTGTGTAAAATCCTGTAACTTCCTATCCATAGTAGTATAGATTTTCAGACCACCATTAACCATTAACTTAGATACTTCTTCATCTGTATATTTATATTTTTCTTTTAAGTCTCTCTTAACTTGAGACACAGCAGGATAAACAAACCATTCATAATTTAAGCGAAAATCTTTTTTACTTGATTTAAATACTAGTTTTCCATCATTAATGTCTTGAACACCTTGATTATATTCACTTTGTGAAATATAACCTAATTCATTCATTTTAGCTAAAACAGTTAGAGTTCTATTAATATATCTGGATGGATCTTTTTGGCTATTTTCATTATAAGCACTGTAATAACTAGGGGCTTGGGTTATACCTGCTAAGTAAGCACATTCAATTAAACTTAAATCTGATGTACTTTTACTAAAGTATAATAATGAAGCAGCCTCAACACCATATACTTGACCGCCAAGAGGTATTGTATTTAAATATGCAGTAATTATTTGATCTTTACTTAACTGATCCTCAAGATCTAGAGATAAGTAAATTTCTTTTACTTTTCTTTTTACAGATACTTCATTAGTAAGAACTGTGTTTTTGATAAGTTGTTGAGTTATGGTAGAAGCACCATGTAGTCCTTTTTGCCCAGTTAAAATTTTTTTTACATCTGTTAAAGCAGCACCTAATATTCTTTGAACATCTATTCCTCTATGTTTAAAAAAACGTTCATCTTCAATTGATATAAAGGCATTTTTAAGATTATCTGGGATTTTGTCAGAAGTTATTACATATCGTTCTTCATCTGTATGTAAATTATCCATAAATTCTTCGCTGCTATCATATAAACTTGAAGGCTGATTCAATGATAAAACATCTTCAACATTTAATGGAGGGGTAGTTTTTATAATTGCAAGTAAGTATCCTGCACCTATGACAGATAACATTAATATCAAAGTCAAAAAACCAATACCTGTTCTTTTTAAGATAGTAGAGGCGGTTAATTTATTTTTTTTCTTTTTCTTTTTTTTTCTTTTATTATTACTGTTTTTATTAGTACTTTTTTTTGTTTTATTTGGAGTTTTTTCAGTCGACATTCTATCCTCCTAAAATTACGTTAATGATTAAATAATATTCTTTATTATTATAGCATACTTATAATAAGAGTAAACTAATAACTCATTATAAAGGTAGTGAAATGAAATATTATACAAAGCGTAAAAAACGAAAATATATTCCAATTATAGTAATTAGTATAGCCCTTGTTATTATCTTTAATTCAATGGCAGTATTTTTGGATAATAAAGTTATGCCAGCGTTGGATAGAGTAGCAGAAATGACTGTAAGATCAAGAATTCTTAACATAATTAATAGTAACAGTATTAAGCTTTTTGCAGATGAATTTAATTATAATGAAATGATAAAAATAGAAAAAGATAATGAAGGAAATATAACTCTTATTCAAGCAGATACTGTAAAATTAAATTATTTAGCATCTAAGTTATCTATACAATGTAATGAAGAATTGCAGAATCTTGAAGATATAAAAATAAAAATACCATTAGGATGGTTTACTGAAAATAGTATTTATTATAATGTAGGACCACAAATAGCTATTAGAGTTGAAGATATAGGGAATATAAATGCAAATTATGAATCAGAATTTGAAAGTGCGGGAATTAATCAAACTAGGCATAGAATATATCTTAATGTTGAATCAAAAGTTAGAGTGATTTTACCATTTAAAACTAATGAAGTTGAAATAGCAACTAAAGTACCAGTATCAGATACAATTATAGTAGGAAAAATACCACAAACGGCAATTGATTTTAAACCTGGCAATTAAAAAAGAAGCCTCTACTTTTAAATAAGGCTTCTTTTTTAGATTATAATATTTTAATATATAAAATGGATTATAAATTATTCCCAGTTAAATACATAAGGAATATTTCTATAATGATCTCCATAATTTAATCCATAACCAACTACAAAAAGATCTTCAATTGTAAAGCAGCAGTAGTTAGGTTCAATTTCAACTTTTCTTCTTGATGGTTTATCAAGTAAAACACAAGTTTTAACTGATGCAGCACCTAAACTTTTTACGTGATTGACAACAAAATCCATTGTTATACCAGTATCGATAATATCATCGACAATAAGAACGTCATATCCTTCAATATTATCAGGAATATCATTAATTACTTTAACTTTTCCTGAAGATACTTCATCATGACCGTAGCTTGAAGTAGTCATAAAGCCTATTTTAGCTTTTGTATCTATTGATCTAACTAAATCAGCTGCATATATAAAGCTACCTCTTAATAAAGATAAAACATAAAGGTTTTTATCTTTATAATCTTCAGTGATAACTTTACCTAGTTCTTCTATTCTAGCATCAATTTTTTCTTTAGAAAAAAGTATGTTACGCTTTTTATTATCCATGCAATTCTGCTGTTAAAATCTAAAATCATAATAAAGATTTAACAACAGGTCACCTCCTCTAATATATCTCATTTAAGTTTCTTTAAAGTATTTTAATAGTATAAAATATTAGTAATATTGTCAAGGAGGATGTCTCATTATTTTATTCTTTAGTAAAATATGAAACATAAAATTTAAGGTGGCCCAATACCATCTTAGTTTAACTTTTACTGAAATTGTATGTTTTCAATAGAAGTATGATACAATACACTTATGAATTTATTGAAAATCAAAGGGAGTCAGATAATACAAGAGCACTTACAAGGAAATATTAATAGTATAAAATTATATGAAAGTTCTTAAGATAAGACTAAATTATTATTTATAAAATTAATTTGATGATAACTAGTATATGTGATAAGTTAGAATGATAATGTGGACACTAATTAAGAAGTAAAAAAATATATTAACTAGTTTTTATCATGTTTATTAAAAATTGGGTTGATAAATTAAAGAAGTATAGTAATTTTTAGAACTTTTGTAAGAATTAAATTTGAGGTGATTTACAATGATAGAGGGAAATATTGATGGAATTAGAAATTCTATTTTAAATGAATTAGAAAGAATATATTCAATTAGAACTTCTAAAGATGAAGTATGTAATGTAGAAATTTTAGATATAATTGCTAAGGTATCAGCAAATATTGAAAGAGAAGTAAGCGTAGCAATAAATAGAAAGGGTAATGTTACGTCAGTTGCTATTGGAGATTCAACATCAGTTGAAGTGCCTTTAATAGATATAAGTGAAAAGAGACTATCGGGGGTTAGAGTTATACATACTCATCCTAATGGATATTGTAATCTTTCAGCTTTAGATGTAACTGCACTTTTAAAATTAAAACTAGATGCTATTGTATCAGTTGCTATAACAGAAGAAGGAAAAATAAAAGATTTTTCATTAGGGCTTCTTAGACTTTATAACAATAAGCTAGAATATGATGAAAATATGAATTTATCTTTAGAAGAAATTACATCTGTAAATATATTAGATAAGATTAAGTTTATAGAAAATCTAATAAAAGTTAATGATGTAATAGAAGAAACAGGTGAAAAGGCAATACTTGTAGGTTCTGATACAAAAGAAAGTTTAGAAGAACTAGAGGAACTTACTAAAGCTTGCAATATTCCAGTTTTACAAACGGTATTTCAAAGCAGAAATAAAATTGATCCTTCATTCTTTATAGGAAGAGGAAAGGTATTAGAAATAGCTTCTATTAGACAAATAGAAAGAGCTAATGTAATAATATTTGATGATGAATTAACAGGATCACAAGTTAGAAATTTAGAAGCAGCTTTAGGAGCAAAAGTTATAGATAGAACTACATTAATTCTTGAAATATTTGCAACAAGGGCTAAGAGCAAAGAAGCTAAGATTCAAGTTGAACTTGCACAACTTAAATATAGATTAAGTAGATTACAAGGCTTAGGTACAATACTTTCAAGAACTGGAGGAGGTATTGGAACTAGAGGGCCTGGGGAAAAGAAATTAGAAACAGATAGAAGACACATAATGGAAACTATCTATGATTTAAGAAAAGAACTAAAAAGAATAAAGAAGACGAGAGAAGTACAAAGAGAAAAAAGAAATAAAGAAAGTATTCCTAAGGTATCACTTGCAGGTTATACTAATGCAGGAAAATCAACTTTAAGAAATGTTCTTTGTGATTTATCAGCAAGAAAAGATACTGTAGGAAAAGAAAAAGTATTTGAAGCAGATATGCTGTTCGCAACACTAGATACTACAACAAGAGCTTTAACATTAAAAAATAAGGGGTTAATTACATTAACAGATACAGTTGGGTTTGTTAGAAAATTACCACATGATTTAGTTGAAGCATTTAAGTCAACATTAGAAGAAGTAATATTTTCTGATATCTTATGTCATGTAGTTGATGTATCATCAGAAACTGCAATAGAACAGTATAAAGCAGTAAATGAAGTATTAACAGAATTAGAGGCAATTGATAAAGAAACAATATTAGTTTTAAACAAGATAGATAAAGCAACTGAAGAACAAATAAGTGATTTTATTAAATTTATAGAAAATGATGAAATTAACAAGGAACAAGTAATTATAAGAATATCAGCTAAACAAGGAATAAATTTAGAAGAGTTTTTAGCATTAATAGAAGAAAAACTTCCATATAATTATAAAAAAGCAGAGTTCTTAATCCCATATGATAAAAGTAATATACAATCATTTTTACACAGAAATGGCAGAGTTTTAGAAGAAGAATATAGAGAAGATGGAACATTTATGATTGTTGAAGTTGATGATGAAGTATACAACAAAACTAAAGAATATGTATTAAATGTACTAAGCTAATAAATAATTTATAAAATTTAAGAAATAATTTATTAAAAAATTCTTAGATAAAATAGAATGGAATCTAAAAATAGATATAAAAAATAATAGGTCTATTTTAAAGTATTTTATACAAAGATTCCATTTTAAAACTAAGAATTTTTTATTTTTTAATAAACTATAAAATACAACAATTCTTTAAATGATTATTTAATTAAGTTATAATAGTTAGATGGGGAAAGGGAGCGATATAATGTTAAAATCAATATTAGAATATCAAAAATCATTTCAAAAGTTAATAAATGATTTAAAAGTTAATAGAAAAGTTTTAGCTATATTTGCTTTTGGAAGTATAATAAGTGGAGATCTCTGGGATGAATCTGATATAGATTTATTTGTTTTATATAAAGATAATTTCAATGAAATTAGGGATGTATATTCGGAAATATTAGGAATAGATGTTCATATGAAATTATTAAGCAAAGAGAGCTTTTTAAATTTATATAAAAGTGATGGGAAAAAAGGCTTTGCAAGAAATATATTATTATCTTCTAAAATTGTATTTTCAAGAGATGAAGAAATTACATTAACTTTTGATGAGGCAAAATATAGTTTAGATAAACATATTGAAAAATGGAATTTAGTTTATTTAGGTAAGCTTATAAAGGATCTTAGAGTGACTAAAAAATATTTACATAATGGTAGCGTATTTACTTCATATGAAATTTTGATAAGAGCTCTAGATAGCTTTTCAAAATTATATTTAAATTTAAATGGGTATACAGTAAGCAAAGATGCTGTTAGAATGGCAACAAATTTAAATGATAATTTTAATAATATTATAAATGATTTATTTTATAAGCCAATGTCAAAAGAAAATATAGAAAATACATTAATGTACATTGAAAGATTTTTAGAGCTGAACATAGTTGCATCAACTAAAGCTCTAATAGAATTTCTAAATGAAAAAAGAACTTTTTTAAGTTCATATGAAATAAAAAATGATGTGAGATTTAAAGAGTTTGATATAAAAATAGAAGATATATTAAAAGAGCTTTTAAAAAGAAATTTAGTGAAAAAAGATATAAGAAAATTAGATATAGAAGATAATAAAAAGTTAATCAATGAAAATGTATATTCATGCAAAGATTATAATTTTTAGGTTATAGAGGGTTTAAATAATGGGTGAATATATTAAATTATATAAAGAAATAGAGTTTGAAGAAGAGATACCTAAGTATATACAAATATCTAATTTTACAAAAGGTTTAATAGAGAAGAAAATAATAAAGGATAAAGCAAAATTGCCTACAATAAGAGAGCTGTCCAAAGTTTTAGGCGTTAATTCAGTTACCATTGTTAATGCATATAAAAGATTAAAAGCTGAAGGATATGCGTATCAAAAAGTCGGTAGTGGAACATATGCAAAAGTAAAAGAATTACCTAATATATTTAGAAGAGAATATTCAAATACATTAAAAAAATTAAGAATAGATGAATTACCTAATATAGTTGATTTTACAGGTGAAACCAATACAGAAGTGTTATTTCCAATAGAAGATTTGAAGGAAATTATAGATAAGGTTTTAGATAGAGATGGTGCGAATGCACTTATATCTAATAATTCATATGGTTATAAGAATCTAATATCAACAATAAATAATGTTTTTTGGAATGATCAATTAAATGAAGAAGATATACTTGTTGTATCTGGTGCTCAACAAGGTATAGATATAGTTTCAAAAGGAATTTTAAATATAAATGATAATGTAGTAGTAGAAAAACCTACTTATGGAGGTGCATTATCTGTATTTAAGTGGAAAAAAGCTAATATTTTTGAAGTACCAATAAAAGAAGATGGAATAGATTTAGATAAGTTTGAAAAAATACTTCAAAAAAATAATATAAGATGTTTTTATACTATGAGCTATTTTCAAAATCCAACAGGAGTTAGTTACAGTCTAGAAAAGAAAAAAAGAATTTTAGAATTAGCAGAAATATATGATTTTTATATAATAGAAGATGACTATTTATCAGAACTTATATATGAAAAATCAATAGAATACATTCCTTTTAAATGGCTAGACAGAAATGAAAGAGTTATCTATATAAAAAGTTTTTCTAAAATATTTTTACCAGGAATAAGACTTGGGTATTTAGTTGCACCTGAAATTTTTAGAGAAAGTCTTCAAAATTCGAAATTTAATACAGACATAACTACTTCAAGTTTGATGCAAAGAGCTTTAGATTTATATATATACGAAAGTAAGTGGAAAGAAAACATTAAAGCTTTGAATATTGAATACAGTAAAAGATATAAGATAATGCAAAAAATATTAGACAATGATTTTAAAGATTTGGTAAGTTATATTGATCCTAAAGGAGGATTGAATTTTTATCTAACATTAAAGGATAGTAAAATAAATTCTAAAGAATTATTTTTAAGATTAAGAAAAAAAGGAGTATATATAACTCCAGGAATAATGTTTTTTACATCTCATAATGATGGGAAAAATACATTTAGAATAGGATTTTATCAAACTGATGAAAGTAAAATTATAAAGGGACTCAATATCTTAAGAGAGGAGTTAATTGAATGCCATATATAACTATAAGAAATTTTGGTGAAGACAGATTTGAAGAAAAGAAATCTGAATTTATAGGATATGCAAAACGTGTGGAAAGCGAAGAAGAAGCTAAAGCCTTTGTTAGTGAAATAAAAAATATGCATAAACAAGCAAGACATAACTGCTGGGCATATGTTATAGGTGAAAATATGAATATTCAAAGATATTCTGATGATGGTGAACCTCAGGGGACAGCAGGAATACCTATATTAGAAGTTATGAAAAAGAGCGGTATAACTGATTGTGCTGTAGTAGTAACAAGATATTTTGGTGGAGTTTTGCTTGGAACAGGGGGACTTACTAGGGCTTATACTAAAGGTGCAAGTATATCAATAAAATGTGCAGGAATTGTTGAAAAAGTTGTTGGGTTAAAATTAAGTTTAGAAATGGATTATGATTTATTTGGAAAAGTTCAATATATATGTGCACAAAATTTATGGCATATAGAAGATACTGAATATACAGATAAAGTTATTGTTCATATATTAGCTGAAAAAGATATTATAGAAAATATGGAAAAAGAAATGATTGAATGTAGCAGTGGGAAAATAATAATATCTAAGAGCGATGAAGAAATATATTTTAAAGAAGAAAATAGACTATATAAGTGTATTTAGTTTACATATTATAGCAATTACTTGAATAGCAATCGTTGTTATGATATAATTTTTGGTGATTTTTATATTAAAGTATATATTAAAATAATGGTGAATTAATTATATTATTGTAATTGAAAATCTATATTAATATTATTTTTTTATTTAGATTTAGTAATGCAATTTATATATTTAAATTAGGCTCTGCTAAAACATAGCCTTAAATTAAAGTAAGGAGGAAAACAATATGTCAGGACACTCAAAGTGGCATAATATTCAAGCTAAGAAGGGCAAAACAGATGCAAAAAGAGGTAAGATTTTTACTAAAATAGGTAAAGAATTAATGGTAGCTGTTAAAAATGGTGGACCTAGTCCAGAAATAAACAATAGATTAAGAGATGTTATTGCAAAAGCAAAAGCTGCTAATATGCCTAATGATACTATAACAAGATCGATTAAAAAAGCATCAGGTGAGTTAGGAGAAGTTAATTTTGAAAATATAGTTTATGAAGGTTATGGCCCTAGTGGAGTAGCTGTAATTGTTGAAACACTTACTGATAATAAAAATAGATCAGCTGGTAATGTAAGAAGCGCTTTCACAAAAGGTGGCGGAAACATGGGTACATTAGGATGTGTAGGATTCATGTTCCAAGAAAAAGGCGAACTTGTAATTGAAAGAGCTGATAAAGATGAAGACGAAATGATGATGCTTGCATTAGATGCTGGAGCAGAAGATTTCAACGCTGATGAAGAAGAAGTATTTGTAGTTACAACAACTCCAGAAGATTTTGGAACAGTAAGAGAAGCATTAGAAGCAGCAGGAATTGAGTTCTTAGAAGCTGATGTTAAAATGATTCCAGATACATACACAGCAATTAATGAAGATGATGCTAAGAAGTTCCAAAAGATGTTAGACTTACTTGATGATGATGATGATGTTCAAGAAGTTTACCACAATGCTGAGTTCCCAGAAGGATGGGAAGAATAAAAAGCTAAGTAACATTACATTGAAATAAGAACACCTTTAATATCAATGAGAATTCACATTGATATTAAAGGTGCTTTTTTGCATAAAATTAAGGCTATGTTTTAAATTAAAAAGTAACTTGCTAATGGGGATGGCAAGTTACTCTGAAAATTGAAAGTTATGATTATAAAAGGGGTATTTAATTAGTAATTTCTTTATATTGATTATTATATAGATCAATTGTTACAACATAATGTCAATTTTGTGTAAAAAATAATACTTTTAATTTTAATCTAAAAGCTTAATAGTTCTGATATATATTATAGTGAATTGGTCGATTATTCTAATATTTATATAGGATAGGATAATTTTGAATCTTATGCTTATAATATTAATGACAATCTAGATTCTTAAATTATTATGAAATAAATAGGGTTGCAAAGATTATATGCGATCATATATAAACAAATAATAAATATGATTTCTGAGAAATAAGAAAATAATAGATACTTGTTGAAATAATGTTGATATTTTAGAATAAAATATCAACTATTTACTAAATCTTCTACTAAATTTTTAGCTACTACCATGTTACTACAATCAATTTTATCAGGTCTTGTAAGTAATGACGCACTTTTAAGATATATGCATCCATCTATTATTTTACTAGAATCAACTTCTTGAGTTGGATCTTCTTCATAAATTTCTTCTAAGTTTTCATATTTTGTTAATACTACAATTCGTCTACAAGCATCATCATATTGATCAAATATATTGAAAAAGCTATTGTATGTATCAAAAGATTTTACTGATGTAACTACTTTTAAATATAAATTATATTCTTTAGCAGCATCTAATGCATTAATATAATCTTTATTCATATAAATTTACCCCCTTTTTATTATTTATATTTTTATAAACACATAATATATTATATCATATAGTGTTGATATAATATTATAAACACTATATGAATTATAAATAAAAAATAATTATATGCTGCAACATTATTCTTGCATTGCATTTGGAAAGGGTGCACGACTAAAAAAAATCGACGGCTCTAAAGTCACCTTGACGATTTTGTTCTTGACAAGATTTGCAGGATGAAGAAGTTTACATGATTAATTAACAATTAAAATAATAAATTATTTTTGAAAATCTTGAACTTATTACAAGTTATTAAAAAAAAAGTGGGAAAAAATTTAAAAAACAGTAGTAATTAAAATTAAAATATAGTAAAATGTACAAGATAAAAGATTAAGAATAGCTAAACTAAAAGTTAAGTATTTGTAAGAATTTCTGAAAAACATGCAGATTATAGAATAATTTTGTAGCATTTTTACATATGCTTACTGAAAAAATAAGTATATATTAATTAAACAATAAAGTGTTATTTTTATAGAGAAAGGTTGTGATGTTAGGGTTGGAAAACAAGCTGAAATTATACGGCTTTAACAACCTCACAAAAACACTTAGCTTTAACATCTATGATGTATGCTATGCAAAAAGTGAGCGAGAGCAAAAGGACTATATTGCTTATATTGATGAGCAATACAATTCAGAAAGACTTACAAATATTTTGTGTGATGTAACTGATATGATAGGTGCTCATGTACTTAATATTTCAAAACAAGATTATGATCCTCAAGGAGCAAGTGTAACAATATTAATATCAGAAGAAACACTTGCAGTAAAGGAAATAGATAAATCATGTAATCTTGGACAAATTGATATTTTAAAGACTAGAGATACTGTTGTAGGTCATTTAGATAAAAGTCATGTAACAGTACATACTTATCCAGAATATCACCCAGATAATTCAATTGCTACTTTTCGTGTAGATATTGATGTATCTACTTGTGGAGAAGTTTCTCCATTAAATGCATTAAATTATCTTATTGGAAGCTTTGATTCAGATATTATAACAATTGATTATCGTGTTAGAGGTTTTACTCGAGATGTTGATGGAAAAAAGCTATTTATAGATCATAAGATAACATCAATACAAGATTATATTGATGAAAGCACTTTAAATAAATATGATGCGATGGATATAAATGTATATCAATCAAACATATTTCATACAAAAATGTTAATTAAAGAAATTGAACTTCAAAATTATCTTTTTAATAGGGATGTTTATGAAATCAAGCCAAAACAAAGGCTTGAAATTGAAAACAATTTGCGTAAAGAGATGATAGAGATTTTCAGTGGAACTAATATATATTAATGAGGGGGATTGGAAAATGAAAGATAAGGAATCTCACTCAAAGTCTCCTATTTATGAAGCTTTGATGAAGTATAAAAAAGCAAGAGTTGTACCTTTTGATGTACCAGGACATAAGCAAGGACGAGGAAATCCTATGTTAAAAGAATTTTTAGGCGAACAGTGTCTTTCTGTTGATGTAAATTCAATGAAACCATTGGATAATCTTTGTCATCCAGTATCAGTTATAAAAGAGGCAGAGAAACTTGCAGCTGATGCTTTTGGCGCCAAACATGCTTTTTTTATGGTGAATGGAACTACATCAGCAGTACAAGCAATGGTTATGAGTGTTTGTAAGAGAGGCGAAAAGGTTATAATGCCTCGTAATGTTCATAGAAGTGCTATAAATTCTTTGGTAATTAGTGGTGCTATACCTGTTTATATAAATCCAGGTGTTAATAAAAAATTAGGCATACCTCTTGGGATGTCTGTTGAAGATGTAAAAAGAGCAATTAAAGAAAATCCAGATGCAAAGGCTGTACTTGTAAATAATCCAACTTACTATGGTATTTGTTCTAATTTAAGAGAGATTACTAAATTAGCTCATGAACATGGAATGTATGTTTTAGTAGATGAAGCACATGGAACTCATTTTTATTTTGGAGAAGATATGCCTGTATCAGCAATAGATGCTGGGGCAGATATGGCTGCTGTTAGTATGCATAAGACGGGTGGTTCATTAACACAAAGTTCATTTTTACTTTTAAATTGTGATTTACGTATTGGATATGTAAGACAAATAATTAATTTAACTCAAACAACAAGTGGTTCATATCTTTTAATGTCATCTTTAGATTTAGCAAGAAGAGATCTTGTGCTTAATGGAAAAGAAATTTTTAACAAGGTAAAAAATCTTGCTCAGTATGCTAGAGATGAAATAAACAAAATAGATGGATATTATGCTTTTTCAGAAGAACTTATAGATAATGATACTGTTTTTGATTTTGATAGAACTAAGTTATCTATATTTACTAGGGATATAGGACTTGCTGGTATAGAAGTATACGATATTTTAAGAGATGAATATGGAATACAAATAGAGTTTGGAGATATTGCCAATATACTTGCCATTATATCTGTTGGAGATGGAGCTTTAACTATAGAAAGACTAATCTCAGCATTATCAGAAATCAAGAGGTTACATTCGAAAGATAAAGCAGGTATGTTTGACCATGAATATATAAATCCAGAAGTTATACTTACGCCTCAAGAAGCATTTTATTCTTCAAAAAATTCTATACCTATGAATGAAAGTGTTGGTAAAGTATGCGCTGAATTTGTGATGTGTTATCCACCAGGAATTCCTATTCTTGCGCCAGGTGAAAAAATAACTAAAGAAATTTTAGACTATATAAATTATGCAAAAGAAAAGGGATGTTTTTTAACCGGAACAGAAGATTTAAAAATTGAAAAGATTAATGTAGTGGAGGCAGAATAAATGGAATTATGGTATACAGAAAAGCATACAGAAGATGTAAAATTTTCAATTAGAGTTGATAGAGAATTATATAGTGAACAAAGTGATTTTCAAAGAATTGATATTTTAGAATCAAGGGAATTTGGAAGAATTTTTACATTAGATGGCTTAATGATGGTAACTGAAAAGGATGAATTCATATATCATGATATGATAGTTCATGTTCCTATGGCAACTAATCCTAATATAAAAAATGTTTTGGTTATCGGTGCAGGTGATGGAGGAACTATAAGAGAGCTTACAAGATATAAAACCATAGAAAAAATAGATATGGTTGAAATAGATGAAAGAGTTGTTCAGGTATGCAAAAAGTATTTACCTAAAACAGCATGCAAGCTTGATGAAGAGAGAGTTAATATTGTATACGAAGATGGTTTAAGATTTGTTCGTAATAAAGAAAATGAATATGATTTGATAATAGTAGATTCAACTGATCCGTTTGGACCAGGAGAAGGACTATTTACTAAAGAATTTTATGGGAATTGTTATAAAGCATTAGGTAAAGATGGAATATTAGTTAATCAACATGAAAGTCCATATTATGAATATTATGCAAAATCAATGAAAGATGCCCATGAAAAAATACAAGGATTATTTAAAGTAAACAAAGTTTATCAAGCGCATATCCCAACTTACCCATCAGGACATTGGTTATTTGGATTTGCTTCTAAAAAATATGATCCAATTGAAGATCTTGATGCAGAGTTATGGAATAAATTAGGAATAAAAACAAAATATTATAATACAGATCTTCATGTGGGATGTTTTGCGTTACCTACTTATGTAAAGGAACTACTTAATGAATATAATGAAGATAAGGAATAGAAAAAAATAAAAAGAGAAAACTATATTTACATGAATGAATTGGAGGAATTAAAAATGGGAAGAGCTTTAATTATTGGCGCTGGAGGAGTTGCTAGTGTAGCAATTCATAAGTGTTGTCAAAATTCAGATGTTTTTGAAGAAATATGTATTGCAAGTAGAACATTATCAAAATGTGATGCATTAAAAACTAAATTAGAGGGTGGAAAGACTAAGATACAAACAGCAAAGGTTGATGCTGATAATGTAGATGAACTTATCTCTCTTATAGAAAAGTTTAAACCAGATGTTGTAATAAATCTTGCACTTCCATATCAAGATTTAACTATTATGGATGCATGTTTAGCAACAAAAACTCATTATGTAGATACAGCTAATTATGAGCCACTTGATACAGCTAAATTTGAATATAAATGGCAATGGGCGTATAAAAAGAAATTTGAAGAAGCAGGAATAATAGCTTTACTTGGTAGTGGCTTTGATCCAGGAGTTACAGGCGTATTCAGTGCTTATGCTCAAAAACACTATTTTGATGAAATAAACTATATTGATATTTTAGATGCTAATGCAGGAGATCATGGGTATCCTTTTGCAACTAATTTTAATCCGGAAATTAATATTAGAGAAATTACAGCTAATGGAAGCTATTGGGAAAATGGTAATTGGGTAGAAACAGAACCTCTTGAATTAAAAGAAGTTTATAATTTTCCAGAAATAGGACCAAAGGATATGTATTTATTACACCATGAAGAATTAGAATCTTTAGCTATTAACATTAAAGGAATAAAGAAAATTAGATTTTGGATGACTTTCTCAGAAAAATATATAACTCATTTAAAAGTACTTGAAAATGTTGGTATGACATCTATTGAACCAATTGAATTTGAAGGACAAAAAATAGTTCCATTACAATTTTTAAAAGCTGTTTTACCAGATCCAGCATCATTAGGTCCAAGAACTAAAGGAAAAACTAATATAGGATGTATATTCCAAGGCGTTAAGGATGGAGTAGAAAAAACTTACTATATATATAATGTATGTGATCATGAAGAATGTTATAAGGAAGTTGGATCGCAAGCTATTTCTTATACAACAGGAGTTCCAGCTATGATTGGCGCAAGTATGATATTAAGAGGGTTATGGAATAAACCAGGTGTTCACAATATAGAAGAATTTAATCCAGATCCATTTATGGAGGAATTAAATAAATGGGGATTACCATGGCAAGAAGATTTTAATCCAACTTTAATTAAGTAAGTTATGTTTTAGTAGAGTTTTGATATATTTAAACTTTAGTGATCTTAATTAAGAACAATATAGTTTGTATAGATATACATTTTAAGAATGATGAAGAGATAAATTTTCTTCATCATTCTTAATATAAAAAACAAAATAATATTTGGTTAATTTAATATTATTAAATTCAACTACTTAGTCCATCAAAATTTTACTAAAACATAGCGTAAATTTAAAATTAGGAGGGATATATTTTATGAATGATATAGATTTAAATAAATTGCCATCACCATGTTATTTGATTGATGAAAGACTTTTAAAAAAGAATTTAGAAAAACTAGATTATGTTCAAAAGGAGACAGGTGCTAATATTATTCTTGCAACAAAAGCCTTTTCTATGTATTCTACATTCCCTTTAATAGGTAAATACTTAAAAGGGGTTACTTCAAGTTCGCTTTTTGAAGCTAGACTTGGATATGAGGAGATGGGAAGACAAGTACATATATTTTCTCCAGCATACAGAGAAGATGAATTTGATGAAATAATGAAGTATTGTGATCATATAGTATTTAATTCTTTCAATCAATGGAGACTTTATAAGGATAAAGTAAAAAAATATAAGGATAAGAGAATAGAATGTGGAATTCGTATAAATCCAGAGTATTCAGAGATAGAAACAGATATATATAATCCTTGTTTTGAAAATTCCAGAATGGGAGTTACTTTAGAAAATTTTGAACCAGAAGAACTCGAAGGAATAGATGGATTACATTTTCATACTATGTGTGAACAAAATTCAGATACTTTAGCTCGTACCATTAAAGTTGTTGATGAAAAATTCGGTAAGTACATTAAAAATATGAAATGGTTGAATTTTGGTGGTGGACACCATATAACAAGAGAAGATTATGATATTGATACTCTAATAGAAACAATTTTATATATGAAAAATAAATATCAAATTGATATTTATTTAGAACCTGGTGAAGCAGTAGCTTTAAACAGTGGATTTCTAGTATGTACTGTTTTAGATGTAATAAAAAACGGAATGAATATTGCAATAGTAGATACATCAGCAGCTTGCCATATGCCAGATGTACTTGAAATGCCATATAGACCTCATATTATAAATTCAGGTATGCCAAATCAGTATGAACATACATATAGGTTAGGTGCTCCAACTTGTCTTGCAGGAGATATAATAGGAGATTATTCTTTTAAAAAGCCCTTGAAAGTAGGGGATAAGCTAGTGTTTTGTGATATGGCTATTTATTCAATGGTTAAAAATAATACTTTTAATGGAATAAACTTACCTTCAATAGTTAAATATAGTGAAGAAAAAGGAATAGAAGTTATAAAAAAATTTGGATATGAAGATTTTAAATCACGATTATAAAAAAATTAAATTACATTTTATGCTAGAAAGGATTTAGAGAATTATGAATAAGAATGTAGAGACTTTTATAGGATGTGACAATAATTACGATGAATCAAAAATAGTTATTTTTGGAGCACCATTTGATTCAACAACATCATTTAGACCAGGAACAAGATTTGCTAGTAAAGCAATGAGAAGTGAGTCTTTTGGAATTGAAACTTATAGTACATATCAAGATAAGGATTTAGAAGATATATGTGTTTTTGATGGAGGAGATTTAGAACTTAGTTTTGGAAATCCAGAAAATGCATTAAATGATATTGAAAAATTTACATCTAAAATAGTTAATGACAATAAAATACCATGCATGATTGGTGGGGAACATTTAGTAACCTTAGGTGCATTTAAAGCTATAAACAAAAAATATCCTGATGTCCATGTTATACATTTTGATGCTCATGCAGACTTAAGAAATGATTATCTAGGACAAAAATTATCTCATGCAACAGTTATGCATAGAGTGTGGGATATAGTTGGAGATAATAAAATATTTCAATTTGGAATAAGATCAGGAGAAAAACAAGAAATTTATTGGGGAAGAGATCATGTTTTTACGAATAAATTTAATTTTAATCAACTTGCAGAGATTGTTGATAAATTAAAAGGAAAGCCAGTCTATTTTACATTAGATTTAGATGTATTAGATCCATCAGTATTTCCGGGAACAGGAACTCCAGAAGCTGGTGGGGTTACTTTTATGGATTTGTTAAAAGCAATATTAAAGATAAGTAAGTTAAATATTGTAGGAATGGATATAAATGAACTTTGTCCTATATATGATAAAAGTGGAAGTTCAACAGCATTAGCTTGCAAAGTATTAAGAGAATTGTTACTTAGTATATATTAACAAATTTTTAATTTATAGTAACTTAAAATGAAAAAGTGTAGAATAATGAATTTTATTTCGTTAATCTGCACTTTTTTGCTTATGTTTTATATAAAACTTAATGCTTAATTATTATTAAGCTCGTCCTAATTTATTAGCTGTTAAAATAGCAGCATATACATCATAAGGGGTAACTTCAAATGGCATATTGTGAATAGTTTCACCTTCAGCACAGCAAGCTTCGGCAACTCTCATTATATCATCTTTATCAATATTTTTAATTCCCATCTCAGATAAATTAGTTGGAAGACCAAGTGATTTACAGAAGTTTATAACTTCTCTAATTTCTTCAATAGGAGCATTTTCTAATACTAATTGTGTTATTGTACCAAAGGCAACTTTTTCACCATGGTATAAATCATGACATTCTTTTAAAATTGTAAACCCATTATGGATTGCATGTGCAGCAGATAAACCACCACTTTCGAAACCTAAACCACTTAATAATGTGTTTGCCTCTACAATATTTTCAACTGATTTAGTAACAACATTGTTACTAACAGCAAGCTTAGCTTTATATCCTTCTAATAATAATGTTTTGTAACATGAATAAGCAAGAGTTTCAGCAGCAAGAGTTATATGTCCTCCACATAAATTTAAACTATTGGCTCTTTTGCAAGCTCTCACCTCAAAATAAGTTGCTAGTGCATCTCCCATGCCAGAAATTAACAATCTTGAAGGAGCATTAACTATAATTTTTGTATCCACTAATACAACGTCAGGATTTTTCTTTAATAGTAAGTATTTATCAAAAATACCGTTATCTTTATAAATAACAGACAATGCACTACAAGGAGCATCTGTAGAAGCAATAGTTGGAGCTATTACTACAGGAACATCTTCATAATATGCTACAGCTTTAGCAGTGTCTAAAATTTTACCTCCACCTATTCCTATAACAACATTACAATTATTTTCTTTAAATGATTTTTGTAATCTCATTATTTCAGTTTCTGAGCATTCTCCATTAAATATTTCAAATGTTAAATTTTCATCGCTATTAGAAAAACTATTCTTTATAGTATTAGATACCCTCTTCATTCCAGAGGTACTAATGATTACAAAAAAGTTATCTCCTAAATTATTAGTGTGTGTTGCTATATTTTCAAGTTCGCCATTTCCTTGAACATATTTACCTGGTGAAATGATAATATTTGCCATGATTATCCCTCCTAAAATATATAAAATAATATAACTCTAGTATAGCATATATAATTCAGAATATGGTTTATGTTACAAATTTTAATAATTTAAAAAGTATTGTGTATATACTTTCAACTTATTTCTTTTTAGTTTAGTGCGTTTTTTGTGATTATTTATAGAAAGTTATATAATAAATTTAGTATAATATCATTATTAAAACGATTGAAAAGGTGAATAAAATTAATGAGAAAATTTAAAAGAGTATATATAGAAATAACTAATATTTGCAATTTAGAATGCAATTTTTGCCCCAAGACAAGTAGAAAATTAAAATTTATGGATGAGGAATCTTTTGAACATGTTTTAAAATCTGTAAAACCATATAGTGATTATGTTTATTTTCATTTAATGGGTGAGCCATTTTTAAATTCTAATCTTGAAAAGTTTTTAGATTTAAGTAATAAGTATAAAATAAAAGCTAATATTACTACAAATGGAACATTAATAAATGATGTGAAGGATATATTGATTAAATCACCAGCATTAAGACAAGTAAATATTTCACTTCATAGTTTTGAAGCTAATAATAAGGAAATAAAATTTGAAGAATATATAGAAAATATAGTAAGTTTTTGTGAAGAAGCTACAGAAAAAAGTAATATAATTTGTTCATTAAGATTGTGGAATTTAGATACAAGATATAAAGCAAGTAATGATATGAATATAGACATATATAGTGTTCTTGAAGAAAGATTTAAATTAGACTATAACTTAAAAGATATATTAAGGGAAAAAAATAGTGTTAAACTTTCTAAAAATGTATATTTAAGCATGGGGGAAAAATTTAAATGGCCATCAATTAATAGTGAAGAGTTAGGAGAAAGAGCTTTTTGCTATGGATTAAGAGATCAAATAGGGATATTAGTAGATGGAACAGTTGTACCATGCTGTCTAGATAGTGAAGGTAATATACCACTTGGTAATATATTCGAAAGTGATTTAGAAGAAATTTTAAATTCTAAACGAGCTAAAGATATGTATGATGGCTTTTCAAGAAGAGTTGCAGTAGAAGAGTTATGTAAAAAGTGTGGCTTTATAAATAGAGTAAGATAATATACAAGGAATTTGTGTTTTTAATATGTTGTTTATATGTGCATAAGCAAAGTGCACCAAACAATTACTAAAATAGTAATAATATGAATAAATATGATAAATTTGGTCAATGCTCCTAGTAAGGAGTGATGAATATGAAATACAACAAGAAAAAATTATCTGTTATATGTATTTTAATGTTAGCAATTATATTTTCTTTAACTTATTATTTAGTAGATAAATCTGTTAATAATAAAAATTTACTTCAAACTTCACAAGAAAAAGTTAATACAGATGCTGAGATAAATAAACTAGAAGATAGTGTTAAGGTAGCACTATTTGCTGGCGATAAAAAAGAGAGTGATATGACTGTTGCTCAAATAAAACAACAGTTAAACATAGATGGTGATCTAACTAAAGAGGAATTAATAAAAATATTAAAAAATAGTGGTTATGCGCTAGATCTTACATCCAATAGTCAAATTATGTTTAAGAGAGATACTTCAAATGCATTAGAACCTAATAAATATTACATTGGTGAAAAAGATGGATATTTAGCTATATATCAGACAGATGAAAAAGGGAATGCATCTATAAAAAATAGTGAAGATGTTTTTTTAGATAATAAACCAATAGAAAATTTACGTGATGTAGATAAGTCTAAAATAAAGAATTTTGAACTTAAATACAATACAAAAGATGAAGCCGAAGAAAGTGTATCTGAATTAATATCATAATTTTTATGTTTTAAAGAGTTATGCCATTGTTGAATTTATATTAGCAATAGTATAACTTTTTTGGTTGTATTTTTAATTGAAAGATTTCTTATAAAATGGTAAAGTATAAGTTAGGTTTTAAATGCAAAAAATATTGATGTGTCACAGTCGCTTAGCGATTTTGTTCATGTATAGGAAATTATAAAATTTTGAAGTTTGAAAGGCTGATGAAATCTAAAGTTATGGATACATTTTTGAATTGGCAATGAACAATTGACAATTTAGGATGAAATCACAACGTGATTTCTAAATATATATTTTTTAAGAAAGCCAGTGGCTTTCAACCATAATTGTCCATTGTCAATTGTAAATTGTTCATTCAAGGGTGGCGTAGCCACTTTGTTCTTTTAAACTATAGGGGGATTGTTTTGGATGTATGAATATATAAAAGGTGAATATATGGGAATAAATAAAGATTATATCGTTGTTGAAAATAATGGAATAGGATATAAGATATTTACTTCAGGTGCAACTATGTCTTCAATGCCATGCTGTGGTGAAAAAATAAAATTATATATTGAACAAATTGTAAGAGAAGACTTTATAGGATTATATGGTTTTGAATCTTTAGAAGAATTAGATATGTTTAAACTATTACTTAGTATAAATGGTGTTGGAGCTAAGGCTGCTTTATCATTATTATCTATAAGTCGTTTAAATAATTTAAAATATGCAATAATTACTGGTGATGAAAAACATCTTTGCAGAGGTGTTGGGATAGGAAAAAAGACTGCAGCTAGAATTATACTAGAATTAAAAGATAAGTTGAAACCAGATGAGTTATTGAATTGTATAGATGAATTTGATGATGTAACTGTAGATAATTCACTTGCTATTTCAGAAGCATTGAGTGCGTTAATTTCTTTAGGATATACAGAAAAAGAAGCGGAAAAAGCTCTTAAAGAAGTGGATAAATCTGAAAGTGTTGAAAATATAATAAAAAGTGCATTAATTAAGTTAATGGGTTAAAATAAAGTATTTAGTATGTAAATGGGGGTGTATTTATGGAAAGAATAGTAACTCCAGCTGAAATGTTTGAAGATGGAAATTCTGAACTTAGCTTAAGACCTCAAAAAATAAATGAATATATAGGTCAAGATAAAGTAAAAGAAAGATTAAATATATTTATAAAGGCCGCTAGAAATAGAAAAGAAGCCCTTGACCATGTGCTTTTATATGGTCCACCTGGACTTGGAAAGACTACTTTAGCTAATATTATTGCCAAGGAAATGACTGGAGATTTAAAAATAACATCAGGTCCAGCAATAGAGAGGGCAGGAGATTTAGCAGCTATATTAACGACATTAAAAGATTATGATGTTTTATTTATTGATGAAATACATAGATTAAATAGAAGTGTTGAAGAAATTTTATATCCTGCTATGGAAGATTATGCATTAGACATTGTTATAGGTAAAGGTGCGGCTGCTAAATCTATAAGACTTGATTTACCAAAATTTACATTGATAGGTGCAACTACTAGAATCGGAATGCTAACATCTCCATTAAGAGATAGATTTGGTGTACTTTGTGCAATGGAATATTATGATGAAATTCAATTAAAGGAAATTGTAATAAGAAGTGCGGCTGTATTTGGATGTAAAATTACTGAAGAGGGAGCTTTAGAAATTGCAAGTAGATCTAGAGGAACTCCTAGAATAGCTAATAGATTATTAAAAAGAGTTAGAGATTACTCAGAAGTAAAATCTAATAAAGTAATTTCTTTAAAAGAAGCAAGAGATGCATTAGAATTACTAGAAGTAGATAATCAAGGGTTTGATAAGGTTGATAATAAAATATTAGAAGCAATTATAGATAACTTTAATGGTGGACCAGTTGGAATAGAAACTTTATCTTATTTTATAGGTGAAGAATTAGGTACGATTGAGGATGTTTATGAACCTTATTTACTTCAAAAAGGGTTTATAGTAAGAACTCCAAGAGGAAGAATTGCAAGTGATAAAGCTTATAAACATTTAGGAAGAGTTAATAATAAAAATAACAATTCAAATAAAGGACAAACAAGTTTTTTTAAATAGTTAGGAGACGCGATAACAATGAACGTAAAAGACTTCGATTTTTATTTACCAGAGGAATTGATAGCTCAACATCCTTTAGAAAAAAGAGATACTTCAAGACTTATGGTTTTGGATAAAGAAACAGGGGAAATATCTCATAAGAATTTTTATGACATTATAGATTATTTAAATGAAGGTGATACTTTAGTATTAAATAATACAAGAGTAATGCCAGCTAGATTAATTGGTGAAAAAGAAGGAACTGGTGGAAAAATAGAATTTTTACTATTAAAAAGAGTAGAAAAAGATAGATGGGAATGCTTAGCTAAGCCAGGAAAATCAGCAAGGGTAGGAAAAAGATTTACTTTTGGTGAAGGAAAATTAAAAGCTGAAGTAGTAGAAGTTAAAGAAGATGGAAATAGAATAGTAGAATTCTATTATGATGGTATATTTGAAGAAGTATTAGATTCTTTAGGAGAAATGCCATTACCACCTTATATTCACGAAAGATTAGAAGATAGAGAAAGATATCAAACAGTATATTCTAAAGAAAATGGATCAGCAGCAGCACCAACGGCAGGTCTTCATTTTACTGAAGAATTATTAGGGAAAATAAGAGATAAAGGTATTAATATTGCTTATGTAACTTTACATGTTGGTCTTGGAACATTTAGACCAGTTAAAGTAGAAACTATAGAAGATCATGAAATGCATTCAGAATATTATCATCTTTCAAAAGAAGATGCTGAAATAATAAATGCAACTAAAAAAAGAGGCAATAGGGTTATTTCAGTAGGTACAACATCTACTAGAACTTTAGAAACAATAGCAGATGAAAATGGTAATGTAAAAGAAACAAGTGGGTGGACTAATATCTTTATATATCCAGGATATAAATTTAAAGTAGTTGATAGGTTAATAACTAATTTCCACTTACCAGAATCTACATTAATAATGCTTGTTTCAACTTTAGCAGGAAAAGAACATGTAATGAATGCATATGAAGAAGCTGTAAAAGAAAGATATAGATTTTTCTCTTTTGGAGATGCTATGTTTATAAAATAATAATAATTTTTGAGTACATTGATGAGGTGACATAGTCAAGTGTCTCAATTATAAATAAAGAGCTAAAAAATAAATAGCTCTAATTAATTTTCCTAATACTATTAAGGAAGATTTCTAAAAATTATAATTAAGAGGTGACGCTTGTGAGTAAAAGATATACTTTATTAAAAAAGGATGGAAAAGCTAGAAGAGGAGAATTTGTAACTCCTCATGGGACTATACAAACCCCAGTATTTATGAATGTAGGTACATTAGCAGCTATAAAAGGTGCAGTATCAAGTATGGATTTAAAAGAAATTGGATGTCAAGTTGAATTATCTAATACATACCATCTACATTTAAGACCTACAGATAAGGTTGTTAATAAGTTGGGCGGATTACACAAATTTATGAATTGGGATAGACCAATACTTACTGATTCAGGTGGATTCCAAGTTTTTTCACTTTCAGCTATGAGAAAAATAAAAGAAGAAGGTGTTTACTTTAATTCTCATATAGATGGAAGAAAAATCTTCATGGGACCAGAAGAATCAATGCAAATTCAAAGTAATTTAGCATCCACTATTGCAATGGCTTTTGATGAATGTATACCAAATCCTTCAACAAGAGAATATGTTGAAAGATCAGTAGCAAGAACTACAAGATGGCTTGAAAGATGTAAAAATGAAATGGATAGATTAAATTCACTTCCAAATACAATAAATAATGAACAAATGTTATTTGGAATAAATCAAGGTGGAACATATGAAGACATAAGAATAGCACATGCTAAAGAAATTGTTAAAATGGATTTAGATGGGTATGCAATTGGAGGGCTTGCTGTTGGAGAGAGCCATGAAGATATGTATAGAATTATAGATGCTGTTGCACCATATCTTCCAGAAGATAAACCTATATATTTGATGGGAGTTGGAACACCAAGCAATATATTAGAGGCTATTGATAGAGGCGTTGATTTCTTTGATTGCGTACTTCCAGCAAGAAATGGTAGACATGGCAATGTGTATACTAACGAAGGTAAGCTTAATTTAATGAATGCAAAGCATGAATTAGATGCAAAGCCTATAGAAGAAGGATGTCAATGTCCAGCATGCAAGCATTATACAAGAGCATATATAAGACATCTATTTAAAGCAAAAGAAATGTTAGCTATGAGATTATGTGTATTACATAACTTATATTTCTATAATAACTTAATGCAAGAAGTAAGAGATGCCATTGATGGCGGATACTTCAAGGAATTTAAAAATAAGAAAATACAAGCATGGGAAGAAAGAAAATAATAGTTTAATTGACAATATATCTAAAAAAATGTAAACTATCTATCATGGAATAAATCACAAAAAATCAATAATACTATGTTTTATTGATAAATTTATGGAGGTAAAAGATGAATAATATAGGTGCAATACTTATGAATGTACTACCATTTTTGGTTGTTTTCGTTGTATTTTATTTCTTACTTATTTTACCAGAAAAGAAGAAGAAAAAACAATATGGTAATATGATAAGTGAATTGAAAGTTAAAGATGAAATTATGACAAGAGGTGGAATCATCGGCAAAATAGTAAATATTGATGATGAAAATATAGTTATTGAAACAAGTGCAGCAAAAACTAGAATAAAGCTTTCAAAAAGTGGAATATCATATAAGTTAAATAAATAAAATCAATCATAATGCCTCTTGATGCTTCATAAAATGAAGTATTAGGAGGTGTTGTTTTAAAATGGAAAATAACAATAATAATTATTTGAGATCTGTTTGCAAAGGCTCTATTGGAGCAGTAATATTAAGTTTTGTTGGTGTAGTTGTCTTATCTTTACTTATGAAGATAGTGGAATTTACACCAAGTATATTTAGTATGCTGTATGTAATAATATCATTAATAAGTTTAGCTATTGGTTCTATAATTGGGGCTAAGGCTAATAAGTCTAAAGGATGGTTAGTAGGACTTGGAATAGGCATAATATACTATATGGCTTTATTTATAATTTCAAGTTACATAAGCGGAGCAATAACATTTAAAATTTTTGATTTAGCTAAATTTGCAATTTCTATGGGGATTGGATTCTTAGCAGGCATGCTAGGTATAAATTTATAAATATAAAAAATCTTTATTAAGAATTTTTAATGTGATATAATCATTTTGGTTGGAAATATATTGAACAATCAATTTTAGAGAAAAGTATAAGTTTTGGTTTAATATGAGGATAAATGTATCTTCAATTTACTAGCCAAGACTTATATTTAAAATAGTAGTTTTACATAATAAAAAACTAAGTGAAGTTTAATTTATAAAACTATAATAGCTGTTTATTTAGCAGAGGGGGATTAAAATGAAGAAAAAAGGAAAAAGTTCAGCATTATTCGTGGTAATGGTTCTTGTAACGCTTTTTTTAGCTTTTTCAGGATTTAAAGGATTTGTAGTAGGCGGATGGGAAATTAAATCTTTTAATGATGTTATAAAAAAAGGTCTCGACTTACAAGGTGGAGTTTCTGTGTTAATGGAAATTCAAGAAGATCAAGTTACAAAGGAACAATTAGACAGTACAAAAGAGCACATCTCTTTAAGAGTTAATAAGATGGGTGTAGCTGAAACTATTGTAACGACAGAAGGAGAAAGAAGAATAAGGGTTGATATTCCAGGTGCCTTTGATTCTCAAGAAATTGTAGAGAGTTTAAGTAAATCAGGAAACTTAGTTTTTAAAAGTCCAGAAGGTGAAGAAATTCTTACTGGTAAAGATGTTAAAAAAGCATCAGCAATTCTTAATCAACAAGATGGAAATCCAGTTGTATCATTAGAACTAAATGACGATGGTCAAAAAGCATTTGCTGAAGCAACAGGAAAATATGTAGGACAAAAAATTTCAGTTTATATGGATGATGAGCTTTTAACTAGTCCTACAGTACAAACTCAAATTACAGATGGTAGTGCAATAATAACAGGAAGCACTAGTTTAGAAGATGCTAAGAAATTAGCTGGAATAATAAATTCAGGGGCATTACCTGTTACTGTTAAAGCTGCTTCAGTACAAAATGTTGGAGCGCAACTTGGAGCTACAGCGCTTCCAAATGCTTTAAAGGCAGGAGCAATAGGAATAGGATTAGTATTCTTATTTATGATTTTATATTACAGAGTTCCAGGAATATTAGCTAGTATAGCGTTAACATTATATATCACTATTACATTATTAATATTCTCTGAAATTGGAGTAACTTTAACACTCCCAGGAATAGCAGCATTACTTCTTACAATAGGTATGGCAGTTGATGCAAATGTGCTTATTTTTGAAAGAATAAAAGAAGAGTTGAAAAAAGGTATATCAATAAAGACATCAGTAAAAAAAGGATTTGAAAATGCTCTTTCTTCAATAGTAGATTCAAATGTAACAACAATTTTAGCAGGATTAATTTTATATTTCATTGGATCAGGAACTGTTAAAGGTTTTGCAGTTACTTTAATGATAGGTATAGTTGTAAGTTTATTCACATCATTATTTGTAACAAAATTACTTGTCAATTTATCAGTTGATATAGGATTGCTAAAAAAATTATCTCATTTTGGAGTTAAGAGGGGGGAAGAACATGCTTAAAATAATAGAAAAATCAAAGATATGGCTTTCAATTTCTCTAATTATAATTTTAGTTGGATGTGGATTTTTGTTTACTAAAGGATTAAACTTTGGAATAGATTTTAAGGGTGGTACTCAATTAACAATTCAATTAAAAGATGGTGTAGATAAGCAAGAGGTAGATAATACAATAAAAACTTACGCATCAGATGCTGTCACAAATACAATAAATGATAATCAATATGAAGTAAAATCAGGAGATTTAGATAGTGAAAAAGTATCATCTATAATGACTGAATTAAAAGAAAAGTATGATTTAGCTGATGATGCACTACTTAATCAACAAGAAATAGGTGCTTCAATAGGTAAGGAATTAACAAAAAATTCATTGATAGCATTATTTGTTGCATGTATAGTTATGCTTATATATATAGCAATAAGATTTGAATTTAAGTTTGGTGTTGCAGCTTTAATAGCAACAATACATGATGTATTAATAACAGTAAGTGTATATGCTATTTTTGGAATACCAGTAAATACTTCTTTTATTGCAGCAATTCTTACTATAATAGGTTATTCTATGAATGATACAATAGTAATATTTGATAGAATAAGAGAAAATTCTAAGATTATGAGAAGAGCAAATTCAATAGAAATAGCTAATACAAGCTTAACAGAAACTATGACAAGATCTATAAATACAACCCTTACAACGTTATTTACAATAATTGCTGTGAATATATTTGTACCAACAGTTAGAGAATTTACTGTTCCACTTATTATAGGAATAGTTGCAGGTGCTTATTCTTCAATATTTGTAGCTTCTCCAGTATGGGTTTATCTTAAAAATAAACTTGGAAATGGCAAAATTAAAGCAAATAATAAGAAACTACAAAGAGTTTAAACATTTATATAAAATTAAATATGACTTTTAATTTAAGGCACATGAAAGAAAATAATAGGCCAAAAATGGATCGTATATTTTGTGTCAGACAAGGAGGCAAGTTCAGTTAATAGTGTGAGCTGATCTATTAGCTGAATTTGCTAACGAGATATGACGTAAAATAGACAATAATATCGGTATATTATTTTTGGGATGTGCCTAAACCTCCGTAGACAAAAATATGGAGGTTTATTAATTTTTTTATAAAATATTTGTAAAAATTCGTTTTATACATTATAATATAAATGTTTTCTAATTTTATGGAGGAGTAAGCAATGCGTAAGTTCTGGGAAAGTATTTATTGTCCAAATTATATTACTGGATATAACCCATTTATACTTAAAGGTATGAACAAAGCATTAGAGAGAGTAGTCTCTGCTGTGAATAATAGAAAGAAAATAATTGTTTATGGTACTTCGAATGTTGATGGTATTTGTGCCACTGCTTCTCTAATACTTGTATTAAAGTATTTAAACGCAGATGTTGAATATCTGATATATGATGAAGAAAATGGTGGAGATAAACTTAATTCTAAAGACATAAAGAATAATGTGGATTTTTTGGGTGCTGAATTGTTAATAACTTTAGGCTTAGGGTTAAAATCGCAAGAAGAAATAGATTTATGTAAAAAATTAGGTATAAATTTAATTGTTCTTGAAAATAAAGAGAGTAAGTTTATAGATGAATACATATACATTAATCCAAATCAAAAAGGCTGTCAATATAGGTATAAGGATTTATCTATAAGTGCTTTAACGTTTAAGTTAATGCAATCAATAGCTATATATTATAATATGAAAAGTATTAATAAATATTTGGATTTAATTCTTATGGGAGTAAAATTTACAGATACTCCAATAAAAGGGGAAAATGAGGTATTTATTAAAGAGGGAAACAAGTTTCTATTTAATACAAATAATAATGGGTTGAGATCAGTAATAGAGTTTAATAGCATAATGGAGTTTGATTGTCATGCAATGGATAGCATGATAGAATTTATTACGCCTACAATAGGACCTGTTGGAATTATGGACAATGCAAGAATAGTACTAGAATTGTTAACTACTGATGACAAAGATAGGGCAGATCAGATTGTTAAATATCTGTATAGTTCAAAGAAAAATGAGCTTTTAAAATAAAAGTTATTGAATCTAAAATAACATTTTTGGAGGAGTAAACATGGATTTAAAAGAAAAAATAAGAATAATTGACGGATTTCCTAAAGAAGGAATAAGCTTTAAAGATATAACTACATTAATAGGAGACGGTGAAGGACTAAAAGCTTCAATTGATATGTTTGTAGAATATTTAAAAGATAAAAATATTGATTTAATTGTTGGACCAGAAGCAAGAGGATTTATATTTGGTGTTCCAGTTGCATATGCATTAGGTGCAGGATTTGTTCCAGTTAGAAAGCCAGGTAAATTACCAGGAGAAACTATCTCTGTTAAGTATGATTTGGAATATGGTAGTGATTCACTTCAAATTCATAAGGATTCTATTAAAAAAGGTCAAAGAGTTGCTATTGTAGATGATTTATTAGCAACTGGCGGAACTGTAGAAGGTGTTGCTAAATTAGTTGAACAAGCTGGTGGAGAAGTAGTTTCACTTGCATTTTTAATAGAATTAATAGATCTTAAAGGAAGAGATAAATTAGGTGAGTATGATGTAATATCATTAACTCAATATGACATTTAAATTTATTGAAAATACTGATAAAATAATATATAATTAGAAGAAAAGGCTGGTTACATAACCAGCCTTTGAATTTACAGAAATTTAGCAAAAGGAGAGAGCTATCCTTATGATTGATAAATTATTGAAAAAGATTCATACCAATTGTCATAATGTTGATGTAGAAATGATAAAAAAAGCATATTTCTTTGCAGAAGATGCACATAAGGAGCAAAAAAGGGAATCGGGAGAGCCATATATAATTCATCCAATAGATGTAGCAGAAATTCTTGCAGAACTTGGAATGGATACAAGTACAATTGCAGCTGGCTTACTTCATGATGTTATTGAAGATACAACATGTTCTTATGAGAGTATGAAAACTATTTTTAATGAAGAAATAGCAAATTTAGTTAATGGAGTAACTAAGCTTGGAAAAATACAATATAAAACAAAAGAAGAGCAGCAAGCTGATAATGTTAGAAAAATGTTACTTGCTATGGCTAAGGATATACGTGTAATAATTATAAAATTAGCAGATAGACTTCATAATATGAGAACACTTAAATTCATGCCAAAAGGAAAACAAAAATTAAAAGCAAAGGAAACATTAGATATTTATGCTCCTTTAGCTCATAGACTTGGTATGTCTAAAATAAAATGGGAACTTGAAGATCTCTCTTTTAGATATTTACATGAAGATGAATATTATCAATTAGTAGAGCAAATAGCAGAAAAAAGGGTAGAAAGAGAAACATACATAAACGAAGTGGTTTGCTATTTAAAAGAGAAATTAGATGAATCTGGAATAGACTCGGATATTGAAGGTAGACCAAAACATTTTTATAGCATCTATAAAAAAATGATAAATAAAAATAAGAGTATAGAACAAATTTTTGATCTAACAGCTATTAGAATATTGGTGAATTCAGTTAAAGATTGTTATGGAGTTTTGGGAATAGTTCATACAATATATAAGCCAATACCAGGTAGATTTAAAGATTATATAGCTATGCCAAAGCCTAATATGTATCAATCACTACATACAACAGTAATTGGAAATCAAGGGAAGACCTTTGAAATTCAAATAAGAACTTTTGAAATGCATAAAACAGCAGAATACGGAATTGCAGCCCATTGGAAATATAAAGAGGGCGATAAAAATGAAGAAGATAAAGTAAAAGATTTTGAGAAAAAGTTAGTATGGCTTAGAGATATGTTAGAATGGCAAAAAGAAACATCGGATGCAGAAGAATTTATAGAGGGCTTTAAAATAGATTTATTTTCTGATGAAGTTTTTGTTTTTACTCCAAAAGGTGTTGTAATAAATCTATGTGCAAAAGCAACTCCAATAGATTTTGCTTATAGAATACATACTGATATTGGACATAAATGTGTAGGAGCTAAGGTAAATGGAAGAATAGTTCCACTTGATTATACATTAAAAACTGGTGAAATAGTTGAGATACTTACATCATCTAATTCAAAAGGACCTAATATGGATTGGTTAAACATTGCTAAAAGTAATCAATCAAAAAGTAAAATAAAACAGTGGTTTAAAAAAGCTAAAAAAGAAGAAAATATATTAAAAGGTAAAGAACTTCTTGAAAAAGAACTAAAAAAACAAGGGGTTAATTTTATAGATATAGCTAAAGGTGAAAGCTATGATAGATTAATTAAAAGATATAACATTCATTTTATTGAGGATTTACATGTATTAATAGGTGTTGGAGGAATTTCTCCATCTTCTTTTGTTTCAAGACTGAAGGAAGAAAATGAACCACATAAAGATAAAGATAATCAAGATGTATTGAGTAAAACAATAGAAGAGCATATATTAAAAACTGAGAGAAAAAGATCAGTTGATAATTATGGTATTACGGTAAAAGGTGAAAGTAATCTTATGGTTAGATTTGCTAAGTGCTGTAATCCGGTTCCGGGAGATGAGATACTTGGATATATAACTAAAGGTAGAGGTGTCTCAGTTCATAGAACTGATTGTAGTAATTTAAAAAATCTAATTCAAACAGATGCAGATAAAGTTGTAGATGTAGCTTGGGGAATAGCTAAAGGTACTGCATATTTTGCGGAAATTCAAGTTAAGTCAGATGATAAAATGGGTATTTTAACTGATATAATGAGTGTTATAACTGATTTAAAATTAAATTTAAGTGCATTAAATGCAAATCCAGCAAAAGATGGGGTGGCATTTATAAATATAAAGATAAAAATTACCTCTATTGATGAATTGAAAAATCTTATGAAAAAAATAAAAGGTATAAAAGGTATACTAGATGTATATAGAATGAATAGTTAAGGAAGGGTAATATGAGAGCAGTAGTACAGAGGGTAACATCATCAAATGTTAAAGTTGATGGCAATATAGTAGGTTCAATAGGAAAAGGACTCAATGTATTGATAGGAATATCTAAAAGTGATACATTAGAGGATTTGAAATACATAAGAGATAAGGTTATTAATTTAAGAATTTTTGAAGATGAGAAAGAAAAAATGAATTTATCTTTATTAGATGTAAAAGGAGAGTTATTAATTATTTCTCAATTTACATTGTATGGAGATTGTAGAAAAGGCAGAAGACCTAACTTTATGGAAGCTAAAGGTGGAGAAGAGGCCAAAGAGCTTTATGAAGAATTTCTTAGTCTTTTAAAAGAATCAAATCTAAAAGTTGAAACGGGAGAATTTGGAGCAGATATGAAAGTTGAAATCAATAATGATGGCCCTGTAACAATAATTTTAGATAGTAGTAAAAACTTTTAAAATAAATTTTTATTTTAGGTGGTGTGTATATTGATTATAAAAACAATTCCAGCAGGAATGTATGAAGCAAATTGTTACTTAGTAATAGATGAGAACACAAAAGAATGTGGGATAATTGATCCAGGCGGAGATGCTGAAAGACTAAAAAGTATAATTGATTCTTTAAAGGTAGATGTAAAGTATATTTTATTAACACATGGACATATGGATCATGTAGGTGGAGTAGTTGAATTAAGTGAAGCTTTTAAAGTTCCATTTTATATAAATAAAATAGATGAAGAGTATATGGAAAAAGATAACTTTGTTTTTGGCACATTACCAAAAGCATCTGGGTACTTGCAAGAAGGTGATACAATAAAATTAGGTGATAAAGAATTTAAAGTTATTGAAACACCAGGTCATACAAAAGGTGGACTTTGTTTTTTCATTGAGGATAAATTATTTACTGGAGATACACTTTTCCAAGGTTCAATTGGAAGAACTGATTTTGCAGGCGGCAATTTTGAGGAAATTATAAAGAGTATAAAAGAAAAACTGTTAATACTTGGGGATGATATAGAAGTTTATCCAGGACATGGTCCAGTGTCTACAATAGGATATGAAAAAAGGAAAAATAGTTTTTTAATATACTAGGGAGAAGATATGGAAATTAAAATTAATTTAAATAACTTAAAGTATAGATATGATGTATACCAATTATTCAATATATATTTTCCTTTAAGTGAGATTAAGTTTTTAGATGACGAATACAATTATTCTTTTTATATTGATGATAAAATCATGAGATTTTCCCATGAGGAATATGTAAAAGAAGAATCTTTAGGAGATAATATAAAACAATCTCTTAGAAGGTTCGTTTTTTCTTGCTTAAAGGAAATAACAAAAGATGAATATCCATGGGGAATTTTAATAGGAATTAGACCATCTAAAATAGCATTAAAGCTAATACAAGAAGGCAAAAATGAAGAAGAAATCATGGATATATTTAAAAATGATTATTTAGCATATGAAGATAAAGCAAAAATATGTTTAGAAGTTGCTAAATCAGAAGAGAAGTTTGTAAATAAGAAACAAGATAAAATTTCTATTTATATAGGCATGGCTTTTTGTCCAACTAAATGTTTATATTGTTCATTTACATCTAATTCTATAGTTGGAAATAAAAAAATGGTTGAACCTTATTTAGAGGCTTTAATTAAAGAGATTAAAGGTATTAGTTCATATGTAAAAGAAAAGAATTTAGAAATAGAAACGGTTTATTTTGGTGGTGGAACTCCAACTTCAGTAGATGATGAACAATTCAAATCTGTTATGACAGAGATATATAATGGATTTGTTAAAGAAAAAAACATTAAAGAATTTACTGTTGAATGTGGAAGACCAGATACGATAACTTTAGATAAGTTGCAAACAATGAAAGAGTATGATGTTACTAGAATAAGTATAAACCCACAAACTATGAATGATGACACATTAAAATTAATAGGTAGAAATCATACTGTAGATGATATAAAAGAAAAGTTTAAGATGGCAAGAGAACTTGGATTTGATGATATTAACATGGATATAATAATAGGATTACCAGGTGAAGGCCATGAAGAATTAATAAAAACTAGGGATGAGTTAATAAAATTAAATCCTGATAGTATTACCGTTCATGGACTTTGTTTAAAAAGAGGTTCTAGAATGTATGAAAACTTTATCTTGAAAAAGGGACTTGACATTCCGAAACAAGAAGAGATAATAAAAATGTATGAAGAAAGTAGGAATTTAGCAAAACATCTAGATATTTCACCATATTATATGTACAGACAAAAAAATATGATTGGAAATATGGAGAATGTAGGATATGCTAAAAAGGGCAAAGAATGTGTCTACAATATAGAAATGATTGAAGAAAAGCAAACAGTAATTGCTTTAGGAGCAGATGCTGTTAGTAAAATAATATTTCTAGATGAAGATAGAATTGAAAGATTTGCTAATCTAAAAGACATTAGAGAATATGTTAATAGAGTAGATGAAATGATTGATAAGAAGATAAAATTATTAAATACACTATATTAGATGAATTAATAATTTTATATTTAAATAAGGAGGATGAATTATGGCAATGGAAATGCAAGCACCGAAAGGTACTAAAGACATGTTACCACAGGATGCTTATAAGTGGCATTATGTAGAAAATACATTTAGAGATATAGTAAAGGCTTATGGAATAAGAGAAATTAGGACACCTATGTTTGAGCATACAGAACTATTTTTAAGAGGGGTTGGAGATACTACTGATATAGTTCAAAAGGAAATGTATACTTTTAATGATAAAGGAAATAGAAGTGTAACTTTAAAGCCAGAAGGAACTGCACCAGCAGTTAGAGCTTTTATTGAAAATAGATTATTTAACGAAGCTCAACCTACAAAATTATTTTATATAACACCAACTTTCAGATATGAAAATGTTCAAAAGGGAAGACTTAGACAATTTCATCAATGTGGAATTGAAATATTTGGATCTAAAGAACCTACAATGGATGTTGAAGCAATAAAGGTCGCTATGGACACTTTAAGTAAATTAGGCTTAAAGAGCTTAAGTTTACATATTAATAATTTAGGATGTCCAACTTGTAGAGCTAAATATAATGAAGCATTAAAAAAATTCTTAGAAGAAAATTATGAAAATCTTTGCGACACATGTAAAAGTAGATTTGAAAAAAATCCTATGAGAATTTTAGATTGTAAGGAAAGAAAATGTCATGAAATTACAAAGAATGCTCCACAAATTTTAGATTATGTATGTGAAGAGTGTGAAACACATTTTAATAAAGTAAAAGAGCATTTAGATATTTTAGGAATTTCTTATGTAGTAGATCAAGGCATAGTAAGAGGTCTAGATTATTATACAAAGACAATTTTTGAAATAATAAATGATGATTTCACAGTATGTGGTGGTGGAAGATATGATAAACTTGTAGAAGAACTTGGTGGCCCTGAAATGCCAGCAGTAGGTTTTGCTATAGGTGAAGAAAGAATAATAATGACTCTTGAAAATGAAGGTATTGAGATCCCTAATGAAAATATGGTAGATTTATATATTGGAGCAAGAGGAGATGCAGAAAAAAAATATGCATTCAAGTTAGCTCATGATTTAAGAAGTTTAGGCGTTAAATGTGAAATTAATCATATGGGAAGAAGTATAAAAGCAGAAATGAAATATGCTAATAAAATTGGATCTAAATTCACTACTATATTAGGTGAAGATGAATTACAAAATAATCAAATTAATTTAAAGAGAATGGAAGATGGAGAAATATTTACTCTTTCATTAGATAATATAGAAGAAATACAAAAAATAGTTAAATAATTGCTATGTTTTGAAACTCTGATTATATTATAAGTGTCAATTAAGCATAAAATTACTTGATATTTATAATATATTCAGTTGCTTAGAATGTAGCCTAAATATAATATTTAATTAGATTCATAACAAATATATGCACAAAAATAAATATGTGCAAAAAGATTATATACAATATATAAATTATATTTAATGTATTGTATATTGGAAAAGTGTTAGGAGGAAATGAAAATGGGTGAAGCTTTAAATGGCTTAAAGCGTACGATGATGTGCGGCGAACCTAGAGAAGAACATGTAGGTCAAAAGATTACATTAATGGGATGGGTTCAAAGAAATAGAAAACTTGGAGGTCTTGATTTTATTGATTTAAGAGATAAAACAGGTATCATGCAAGTTGTTTTTGGTGAAGAAATAAATGTTGAAGCTTTTGAAAAGGCAAAAGGCGTTAGACCAGAATACTGTATTGCAGTAACTGGAGAAGTTGTAAAAAGAGAAAGTGTTAATGAAAACATGCCTACTGGTTTTGTTGAATTGAAATGTGAATCATTAAAGATTCTTTCTGAATCAGAAACACCACCAATATATATAAAAGAAAACTTAGATGCAGCTGAAAATATTAGATTAAAATATAGATATTTAGATTTAAGAAGACCAGATATGCATAGAATCTTTGAAATTAGAAGTAAAACTACGAAGTCTATTCGTGATTACTTAGAAAAAAATGATTTCTTAGATGTAGAAACTCCAATGCTTACAAAGAGTACTCCAGAAGGAGCTAGAGATTACTTAGTACCTTCAAGAAACTATCCAGGTATGTTTTATGCTCTTCCACAATCACCACAAATATTTAAACAATTATTAATGGTGTCTGGATTTGATAAATATTATCAAATAGTTAAATGTTTTAGAGATGAAGATTTAAGAGCTAATAGACAACCAGAATTTACTCAAGTAGATATGGAATTAAGCTTTGTAGAACAAGATGATATAATGGCATTAAATGAAGGCTTAATAGCTCACGTATTTAAAGAAGTAGCTGGGGTAGATGTTAAACTTCCAATTAAGAGAATGACATTTAAAGATGCTATGGAAAAATACGGTTCAGATAAACCGGATTTAAGATTTGGTATGGAAATAACTAATATAACAGAAGACGTTAAAGATATGGATTTTGTTGTATTTAAATCTGCGATAGAAGCTGGTGGAAGTGTTAGAGCATTATGCTTAAAGGGTGGAGCTACACTAGGTAGAAAACCACTTGATAAGCTTGGAGAATTTGTTAAGACTTATAAAGCTAAGGGTCTTGCTTGGATCCAACTTAAAGAAGATGGTGTTAAATCTTCAATAGCTAAATTCTTAACTGATGATGTTACAAATTCAATTATAGAAACTATGGGAGCAGAAACTGGAGATGCTATTTTAATAGTAGCAGATAAAGAATCAGTAGTATTCCAAAGCTTAGGAGCTTTAAGACTAGAGCTTGCTAAACAATTTGAGTTAATAAAAGATAAAAATGAATTTAATTTCACATGGATTACTGAATTCCCACTATTTGAATATAGTGAAGAAGAAGAAAGATATACAGCTTGCCATCATCCATTTACAGCACCAATGGAAGAAGATTTAGAGTTTCTTGAATCAGCTCCTGGTAAAGTAAGATCTAAGGCATATGACTTAGTATTAAATGGTGAAGAATTAGGTGGAGGTTCTATAAGAATTCATGATATGGAACTTCAACAAAGAATGTTTAAAGCATTAGGATTTACTGAAGAACAAGCATGGGAAAGATTTGGATTCTTATTACAAGCATTTAAATTTGGTCCACCACCACATGGCGGTTTAGCATTTGGTCTTGACAGAATGATAATGTTCTTAGCTGGAACAGAAAATATCAAAGATGTTATTGCATTCCCTAAAAATCAAAATGCATATTGCTACTTAAGTGAAGCTCCAAATATAGCTGATGAAAAACAATTAACTGAGCTTGGAATTGGAATACTTCCAAAACAAGAAAAACAAGAACAAGAATAATAAAATTTAAAATAATAAAAAACAAAAGTCTATCATAATAAAAATAATTATTATGATAGGCTTTTTTATTGCAAATATAATTCAAAAACTTTGTTTATTAAGCTAGTATTAAGGAAAAAATAATAATATATAGAGATTAATAAAGCGAGGGATATAGAATATGTCATTTAATTCAATACACTTTTTAGTGTTTTTTCCTATAGTAACTATGTTATATTTTCTTATTCCATTTAAGATAAGATGGATATGGTTATTATTTTCTAGTTATTATTTTTACATGTGTTGGAATCCTAAATATGCAATTTTAATAGGATTATCAACTATAGTTACATATTTAAGTGGAATATTAATTGAAAGAACAAATAATACAGTAAAAGATGTAAAAAAAGCTAAAGATATAAAAAAGTTGTGGATTATATTAAGTTTTGTTATTAACCTAGGAATACTATTTTTATTTAAATATTATAATTTTTTTACAAACATTATAGTTAGATTAGGAACAACTATTGATTTTATAATTAAATTTCCGGATTTTGATGTACTCTTACCTGTTGGAATATCTTTTTATACTTTTCAAGCTTTAAGTTATACAGTAGATGTATATAGAGGGGATATTAAAGCAGAAAAAAATCTAGGTAAATATGCGTTGTTTGTATCGTTTTTTCCACAGTTAGTGGCAGGTCCTATAGAGAAATCTAAAAAATTACTTCCACAGTTTAACGAAGAGTATGAATTTGATTACTACAGAGTAAAAAATGGTCTTATAAAAATGCTATGGGGATTTTTTAAGAAAATATTTATTGCAGATAGATTGGCTATTTTAGTTAATACGGTTTATAATGCACCAAATGAGTATTTCGGATTTCAATTTATAATTGCAACTTTATTTTTTACTTTTGAAATATACTGTGATTTTTCATCTTATTCTGATATAGCAATAGGATCAGCGCAAGTAATGGGATTTGAACTTTCAGAAAATTTTAAGCAACCATATTTAGCAAAATCTATAAAAGACTTTTGGAAAAGGTGGCATATAACTTTAAGTTCATGGTTTAGAGATTATTTATATATACCATTAGGTGGGAATAGAAAAGGTAAATTTAGAACATATTTAAATATTATGAGTGTGTTTTTAGCAAGCGGATTATGGCATGGAGCATCACTGAATTTTGTAATATGGGGTACACTACATGGTATTTATCAAGTTATAGGTGACATAATTAAGCCTATAAAAAATAAAATAATACATAAATATAATATAAGAACAGATATATTCAGCTTTAAATTATCACAAATATTAATTACCTTTATACTGGTTAATTTTGCATGGATATTTTTTAGAGCTAATTCTTTTAGTGATATAAAGATAATATTAAATAACTTATTTGTATATAATCCTTGGGTATTAAGTGATCAAAGTTTATATAATTTAGGATTAAGTTCATATGAGTTTATTATGGCTATTATAGGAATAGTTATAGTGATATTTATGGATAATTTACAAGAAAAAGAGAATTTAATAGAAATTTTTTCTACGCAAAATTTTGTTTTTAGAAGGGCTATGTACATTTCTGTAATTATAATGATTTGCATATTCGGGGTTTATGGTTCAGGTTATAGTGCACAGCAATTTATATATTTTCAATTTTAGGAGGTTAATATGATTAAAAAGTTTTTAATAAAAGGATTTACACTGATTTTTATAATTGCTTTTATATTAAATATATTATCTCCAATATTTAAATATCCAGGGCATTTAGAAAAATTAACTGAAGGATTGTATAATAAAGAGAAACAGTATAAGGTATTATTACTTGGATCTAGTCATATGAATGGATCTATAGATCCTAAAGTTTTATATAATGAATGTGGTATAACTAGTTTTAATTATGCCACTGGAGGGCAACCCATAGACGTTACTTATTATTTATTAAAAGAAGCATTAAAGACACAAAAAAATGTTGATATAGTAATACTAGACTTATATTATTTAGGCTTAGAAAATGAATATGGAGAAGAATCATATATTAGAAATGTTTTGGATAATATGAAATTTTCTTATAACAAGTTAGAAGCGATTTTTAATTGTACACCATCTAAAGACTATATATCATATATATTTCCTATTTTTAAGTATCACAATAGATGGGGAGAATTAACAGAGTACGATTATACAAAGTATAATATATCAGGCAACTCTGATATAAATGGGTTTGAGGCAGGAAGTGAAAAGTATGGATATGGTATAGAAGGTATACAAGAAAATGATATAATAGGAGAAATACCAGCTAAATCTAAAGAATATTTATATAAATTCATTGAACTATCAAAAGAAAAAGAATTTGAGCTTATATTTACAAATGCTCCTTATGATTATTCAAGCAATGATTTTGAAGGCTGGTACAAAGATGATGCTGCTATGTTTAATAAAGTATCTATTATAAGTAAAGAAAATAATATACCATTTATAAATTATTCTTTGTCAAAAAAAATGAGTGAAATTAATTTTGATTTTAAAGAAGATATGAATAACATAGGTCATACCAATATATGGGGAGCTGATAAAGTGAGTTTAGATTTAGCAAAATTTTTAAAAGAAAATTATAAATTATAAGAGTATAGATAATAAATAGAGATATTAGAAAGATTTTTAAATTGCTAATATCTCTATTAAAGTATATTAATTAATTTATCAATGCTTTTGAGAGTTATTCAACCAAGAACTCCAAGTTGTATCAAAGTTTCCATTAGTATCTTTACAATAATTGAAGAATTTATTTAAAAAATTAACTCGGTCATTTGATGAAAATTCAGATATTTCTTTTTCATTAAAACTAGCTAAAGCCAATTGTCTTTTTACAATTTCATCAGAAGTAGCATTTTTATAATTTTTCATCATATCGTACATAATCATAAAAGTGGTTGTTCTACCAAATCCTTCTTTGCAATGAAAATGTATCCAATTATCTTTTGAACATTCCTTTACAATATTTATAAAACAGTCGATTATCTCATTTGTAGGTAGCTTTGTATCTGTTACTGGAACTCTTGAATAATTCAAAGAATGAGCTTTTGTAATTTGTTTTTCAGATAAAACTTCTTTTGGAATTACGCTTATTTCTGGATGATTATAAAAGTTAAATGGAGTATTTAATTTTATACTTTTTAAATCTTTCTTTTCTTTAAATGTAACTGCTGCTTTGCTAAGACCTAAGTTAGAATCGTTCTTCTCATTTGCAAAACTAATGGGATATTCATTTAGAAATCCGTGAGATTCTTGTCTTAAATCAATAATTAATATAGGAAGTTTACTTTCTATAGATTTTGTTAAAATATCTAAATTATCTTTAGAAAATTGTTGACTTCCGGATGTATTTAAAGTTTCTAATCCCTTTAAATTTAAAGAAGATTTGTTTTGTATATTTGTTAGATTAGAAGTAGTTCTAAAATTATTGGGAATTTTATCTTTTTTTAAACTGTCAACTATAAGATTTACATCACTTTTGTTATTTGGTTCATTAAATGCTAAAGCTATATTAAAGTTTAAAAAGAATGAAGAAAAAATAGTAATTAATAATAGCAGTGGAATATATAATTTGAGTTTTGCTTTTTTGTACATTAAAAATCACCTCATTGTGTTAATTAAATTTATTACATATGCTTAATATGTCTAATAAAAACAATTTATATTCAAAAGATTAGTAATTGTAGTTAAACATACAAATGTGAATTTAAGATTAAAATACAATTTTATGGTATAATACTTGAATAAATTATAAAAAATGTAAGGGGAGAAGGGATATGTTTGGGACTATAGTAGATTCCATATCTATAATATGTGGATGTTTAATAGGATTACTTCTAAAAGGAAAATTAACTGAAAAAATTAGTTCTACAATAATGAATGGGTTGGCTTTATGTGCACTTTATATCGGAATATCAGGAGCTTTAAAAGGTGAAGATACTTTACAAATAATTCTTTGTATTGCTATAGGCTCACTTATAGGAGAAATTATTGACATTGACAAACGATTGAATTATTTGGGAGAAATTATGGCAAATAGATTAAATTATAAAAATGTAGATGAAAAAAAAACTAAAAATGAAGTTTCTATTGCAGAAGGATTTGTTGCAGCAAGTTTATTATTTTGTGTTGGCGCTATGGCTATAGTTGGATCTTTGGAAAGTGGTTTGAGAGGTGATCATACAATTTTATTTGCTAAATCAGTATTAGATGGAGTATCATCAATTATTTTTAGTTCATCATTAGGTATAGGTGTAATGTTATCTTCAGTAGTAGTTTTTATTTATCAGGGAATAATAACTGTATTAGCAAACAGTCTTTCTGCAATATTAAATGATGTGATTATATCCAATATGTCCTCTGTTGGGAGTATTTTAATTATTGGATTAGCATTAAATATACTTGGGGTAAGCAAAATTAAAGTTGCAAACATGATCCCAGCTATATTTATACCAATAATATTTGGAATTTTTTGAGATTACATATTATTATTATTACTACTAAGTAATAATAATTTTTATTAGGTAACTTAATTGTAAATATTTAGAGTTACTTAGATACTTAGCTTTGTTTTAAGTGAATATTGATATATAATATCAATGATATTTTAAACATAGCAAAATACTAAGGAGGATTAGATTTAATGAATGAAAATACTAATAAGAAAATAACGACTATAGATGTAAGTGAAATAGATGAATTATTAGGAAAGATAGAATTGATAGACATAAGAGAGCCTTTTGAATATAGAGTAGGAAGTATTAAGACGTCTAAAAACATACCAATGCATGATTTATTGGATAATGCAGATAATTACTTAGATAAAAACAAGAAATATTATTTGATATGTAGATCGGGAGCAAGAACAGCTAGCGTATGTATTGATCTAAGAGAAAAAGGATTTGATGTTATAAATGTTTATGGTGGAATGATATCTTATGATGGAGATCAATTAAATGATTAGCTATTAAATAATAAGTTATCTCAATTTTTAATATTGAGGTAACTTATTTTATTTATTACTTGAAAAATATTTACAATAGGATTATAATCTAATTAAGAAAATACTTAATTAGATTATATAAGAGGTCTTTATGAATAGTTTTATAAATTTATTTAAAGCAATAGCTGATGAAACAAGAGTAAATATATTAATATTATTATCTAAAAAAAATATGTGCGCAAAAGAGATTGCAAAGCACTTAAAAATAAGTGAAGCAGCTGTCTCTCAACATATAAAGATATTGAAAGAATCGCAACTTATAATAGGATATAAAATAGGATATTATATTATTTATGATTTAAATGAAGAGAAAATAAATGATGCTATTAAGTTTTTAAATTTAATAACTAATAGCGATAATATATCATTAAGCTTAAATTCTAAAGATAAGAATTATAAAGTAGGATCTCTTATGTGTTTATCAAATTGCAAAAACAAAAAATGTTCTAAAAAAGGATTAATTAAGGAGGAATTGACAATGAAAGTATGTTTTCCAGTAAAATCAAATGAAGGTGTAAATAGTATTCCATATAATCACTTTGGAACAGCACCATTATTTATAATATGTGATACTGAAACTAATGAAGTTAAATCATTAAACAATGGTGATTTAGGTCATGAACATGGGAAATGCCAACCAATAAAAGCATTATCAGGTGAAATTGTAGATGCGGTAATAGTAGGTGGAATAGGAAGTGGTGCTATTACAAAACTTAATTCTATGGGAATTAAAGTTTTTAAAGCAATAGAAGGAAATGTTAACAAAAACTTAGAAGCATATAAAAAAGGTGAATTAACAGAATTCTCATCTAATCATACATGTAGCCATGATGGATGTGGTCATTAATAATACTAAAAAATGATTTGCTTCAGTACAATGTTGACATGTGCACAAGAAAAGCTTGGCAGAGTTTAAACGACAAGAGTTTATTTACAGATTAACTCATAACAAAAGGAGTATTGATAAATAGGATTATCAATACTCTTTTTGTCTGTTATAATTTATTAACTTCATATAAAGTGCTAAATTATATTTATGCAAATTAAGTAAGTTGTATATTAAACCGTATGCTTTTCCTAATAATATAAAAAATAAAAATCATATGGTAAAAGTTACACAGAAACATTATAATATAATGAAAGAGAATAGTATTATTAGCAATTATATGCAATAAGGGGGAATAAAAATGAAAAAAGTTAGAATAGCGCTACTAGGATTGGGGAATGTTGGTCGTGGTGTTTGTATGATTTTAAATTCTAATAAAGAAGAAATAATGAAACGTTCAGGTTATGAAGTTGAAATTGCTAAGATTCTTGTAAGAGATAAAAGCAAAGCAAGAGGAGTGGAAGTTTCAGAAGAACTTATAACTACAAGTTTTGATGAAATATTAAATGATAATTCTATCAAAATAGTTATTGAAATTATGGGAGGAATAGATCCAGCTAAGGAATATATGATAAAGTGCATGAATGCAGGAAAACATATTGTAACAGCAAATAAAATGTTAATTGCAACACATGGAGATGAACTTTTTGAAAAAGCTGATAGCAATAATGTTATGTTTAAATATGAAGCAAGTGTGGCAGGAGGAATTCCAATAATAAATGGAATAGATGAAAGTTTGACTGCAAATAAAATAAAAGAATTATATGGAATTATAAATGGTACTACAAATTATATTTTAACTAAAATGGAATGTGATGGATTAGAATTTGACGAAGCTTTAAAAGAAGCACAAGAAAAAGGTTATGCAGAAGCAGATCCTACATCTGATATAGATGGTTATGATGCTCAATATAAATTAGCAATACTTTCATCATTGGCATTTGGAACAAAGGTTGACGTAGATAATGTTTATAGAGAAGGAATAACTAATATAAATCCTATAGATATGGAATATGCAAAAGAATTTAAAATGGTTATTAAATTGCTCGCAATTGTAAAAGAAGTTAAGGGAAAACTTGAATTAAGAGTTCATCCAACTATGATACCTAAAAAACATCCACTAGCTAATGTATATGATTCATTTAATGCTGTGTTTGTAAAGGGAAATGCAGTTGGTGATTTAATGTTTTATGGTAGAGGAGCAGGAGATTTACCAACAGGTAGTGCTGTAGTTAGTGATGTTATTTCTATGCTTAGAAGTAATGTTGATTTAGAAAATTATAATTCAGTAGTAAAAAATAATTTATGGGATAGAGAAATATCAGATATAAAAGATGTTGAAAGTAAGTTTTATATTAGAGCAACTGTATTAGATGAATCAGGAGTCTTAGGTGAAATAACTGCTATTTTAGGAAAACATAATGTTAGTTTAAGATCAGTTATTCAAAAAGGTGAGGAAAATGAAGAGGGTCAAGTAACAATAGTTTTAGTTACACATAAGACAACTCAAGCTCAAATATATAGCTCTTGCAATGAAATATCTAATTTAAGTTCTGTAAATAAAATAGACAATATAATAAGAATAGAAGATTTTAAAGAGTAGATTAAAAAACAATTTTATGATATGCTCTCTTTATAGTAGACAGTTAAAATAATAAAACTGTTTTCTTTATAAAGGGAGTAGTTTATTATATGACTGGTTTTTTATTTTAAAATAAAGGTCATGTTTTAAGAACATATAAATAAAAGAATGATAAAAATAATACTTATTATAAATTTTAAAGCTAAATTTCCTTAAAAAATAATTTATTAATTAACAAATTATTAATAAAGGAGAGTAAATAAGCATAAGAATAGATATATAACGAGTCATATTAATAAAGTTAAAAAAATAACAATGTTGACAAGATTATACAAGTGTGTAATAATAAAAACATCAAAAGAAAACGTTTGTATAGAGGGTGCACAATGAATAATATTAAAGAATTACTAGAAGAAAATCCAATAATAGCAGCAGTAAAAGATATGAAACAATTAGACGTAGCATTAGAATCCTCAGCTGAAATAATTTTTGTACTATTTGGAGACGTAATGAACATTAAAGAAATTAGTGAATTAATAGTTTCCAAAGGTAAAGTAGGCGTGATTCACATTGATTTAGTAGAAGGTTTTACGAATAAAGAAGTTGTTATAAAATTCTTAAAACAAGAAACTAAATTTAAAGGAATTATTAGTACAAAACCTCAAATAGTAAAGATAGCAAAAAATTATGGGTTAGTAGCAATACAAAGAGTATTTATATTTGATACGTTATCATTAAAAAATGCAGAAAATCATTTAGTAGTAGATTGCGATGCATTAGAAGTGTTACCAGGAGTTATTCCAAAAGTTATAGAAATTATATCAAAAAAATCAAATAAACCAGTTGTTGCAGGTGGTCTGATTGAAACTAAAGAGGATGTTATGTTAGCACTAAGTTCAGGTGCAACATGTGTCTCAACAACTAAAAATAAAATATGGAATATGTAGGCTTTAGATTTAGTTAGTATAGTCTTATAAAGCAAAAAAGTTTTATTTGGCTTTATTTATAAAATTTATTTATTTATGATGAGAGGATTGGTGAATTAAATGGGTAAATATGTTGTAGCGTTAGATCAAGGAACTACAAGTTCAAGAGCTATTATTTTCGACAAGGAACAAAATATTGTAGGTGTAAGCCAAAAAGAGTTTACACAAATATATCCACATGAAGGTTGGGTAGAACATAATCCGCTAGAAATATGGTCAAGCCAATATGGAGTACTTCAAGAAGTATTAGCAAAAACTAACATTACGGCTGATGAAATAGCAGCTATAGGTATAACAAATCAAAGAGAAACTACAATTGTATGGGATAAAAATACTGGGGAACCAGTTTACAATGCTATAGTATGGCAATGTAGAAGAACTGCTGGTATAGTAGATGAATTAAAGAAAGACGAAGAATTTGCTGAATATGTAAAAGCAAATACAGGATTATTATTAGATGCTTACTTCTCAGGAACTAAAATTAAATGGATTTTAGATAATGTTGAAGGCGCAAGAGAAAAAGCTGAAAAAGGCGATTTATTATTTGGTACAGTTGATACATGGTTAGTTTGGAAGTTAACAAATGGTAAGGTTCATGTAACCGACTACACTAATGCTTCTAGAACTATGCTATACAATATAAAAGAATTAAGATGGGATGAAAAAATCATCAATAAACTAGGAATACCAACTTCTATGTTACCAGAAGTTAAGAATTCTTCAGAAGTTTATGGTCATACTAACCTTGGCGGCGTTGGTGGCGTTAGAGTTCCAATATCTGGTATGGCTGGAGATCAACAATGTGCATTATTTGGACAAACTTGTTTCGAAAAAGGTAGTGCTAAAAACACTTACGGAACTGGTTGTTTCTTACTTATGAATACAGGCGAAGATATGGTTCTTAGCAAAAATGGTCTTGTAACTACAATTGCTGTTGGTATAAATGATAAAGTTGAATATGCGTTAGAAGGATCAGTATTCGTTGGTGGAGCTGTAATTCAATGGATAAGAGATGAACTTCAATTCATCCATGATGCAGCAGATTCAGAATATTTTGCTAAAAAAGTAGAAGATAATGGTGGGGTTTATGTAGTACCAGCATTCGTTGGACTAGGAGCACCATATTGGGATATGTATGCTAGAGGAGCTATCTTTGGATTAACTAGAGGAGCTAATAGAAATCATATAATTAGAGCAGCATTAGAGTCAATAGCTTATCAAACTAATGATTTATTAACTGCTATGGCAGAAGATGCTGGATGTAAATTAGCATCACTTAGAGTTGATGGAGGAGCTAGTAGAAATGATTTATTAATGCAATTCCAAGCTGATATTTCAAATACTCAAGTTCTTAGACCAATCATCACTGAAACTACAGCTTTAGGAGCTGCTTACTTAGCAGGTCTTGCAGTTGGATTCTGGGAATCTAAAGAAGAAATTGCAACTAAATGGGCTGTTAGTAAGAGCTATGGACCAACTTTTGAAAGTGCTAAGAGAGAAAAGCTAAACAAAGGATGGAAAAATGCAGTTTCAAGAGTTAAAGGTTGGGCAGAATAGTAGACAAACCTAAACATTTATGTTATTATATAAATATAAAGTAAATAAAAAGTGCTTAGAGAATTAGAGTCAAGCACAAAGACAGATTACTTGTTATTTGTAATTTGTGTTTGTGATTGGCTCTTTTGTTATATAAAAGGAGGATAAAATATGTATGATGTAGCAATAATTGGAGCTGGTGTCATTGGAGCTTCTATATTTAGAGAATTAACTAAATATAACTTAAAAGTAGCTGTTTTAGAGAAAGAAAAGGATGTATCAATGGGTACTTCAAAGGCTAACTCAGCAATAGTACATGCTGGATTCGATCCAAAGATAGGTACTTTAATGGCTAAGTACAATGTAAAAGGAAATGAAATGTATGAAGATCTTTGTAAAGAGTTAGATGTTCCATTTAAAAGAAATGGTTCATTAGTTGTAGCTCATTCAGAAGAAGAAATGCAAACAGTAAGAGATCTTTGTGAAAATGGTACTAAAATAGGTGTTAGAAACCTAAGAGTTATAGATAAAGAAGAATTATTAAAAATGGAACCAAATCTTACAGATGAAGTTCATGGAGCTTTATATGCACCAACTGGTGGAATAGTTGGACCGTTTGAATTTACAATTGCATTATGTGAAAACGGTGTAACTAATGGTGGAGAAATTAAACTTAAAAAAGAAGTTTCTTCAATCAAAAAAGAAAATGGAATATTTATAATAGAAACTACTGATGGAGAAAAAGTAGAAGCTAAATATATAGTAAATGCTGCTGGTCTTTTCGCAGATAAAGTACACAATATGATTTGTAAAGAAACATTTAATATTACTCCAAGAACTGGTGAATATTATGTAATGGATAAATCTCAAGGTAAAATAGTATCTCATACAATATTCCCTTGTCCTTCTAAAATGGGTAAAGGTATATTAGTTAGTCCAACAATACATGGTAACCTTATCATAGGACCAGATGCTATAGATATCGAAGATAAAGAAGATTTAGGAACAAATGGTGAAGGATTAGACGCTATAAGAGAATCTGCTATGCATACTACTACAAAGATTAATTTCAGAGAAAGCATAAGAAACTTTGCAGGTTTAAGAGCAACACCAAGTACAGGAGACTTCATAATTGAAGAAAATGATGAAGTTAAAGGATTCGTTGATGCTGCTGGTATGAAATCACCAGGATTAACTTCAGCTCCAGCTGTAGCTGAAGCAGTAGTTGAAATATTAGGTAATGCAGGTCTTAAATTAACTAAGAAAGATAACTTCATAGCTAAGAGACATCAAGTTCACTTTATGGAATTATCAGCTGAAGAAAAAGCTGAAATGATTAAGAAAAACCCACAATACGGTAGAATGATCTGTAGATGTGAAAGCATCACTGAAGGTGAAATCGTTGATTCTATAAAGAGATCATTTGGAACACTTTCTCTAGACGGTGTTAAGAGAAGATGTAGACCAGGAATGGGAAGATGCCAAGGCGGATTCTGTGGACCAAGAGTTCAAGAAATAATAGCAAGAGAATGTGGTGTTAAATTAGAAGAAGTAGTACAAGAAAAAGACGGTTCTTACATTTTAACAGGAAAAACTAAGTAGGAGGCTTTAATTATGAGTTATGAATTAATAGTAATTGGTGGAGGTCCAGCAGGACTTGCAGCAGCACACGAAGCATATACTAATGGAATCAAGAAGATATTAATATTAGAAAGAGACAAAGAACTTGGAGGAATCCTAAATCAATGCATACATAATGGATTTGGGCTTCACACTTTCAAAGAAGAATTAACAGGTCCTGAATATGCAAGCAGATTTATTGATATGCTACAAGATACAGATGTAGAAGTTAAATTAGATACAATGGTATTAAATATAGATGAAGACAAAACTGTACATGCAATGAATTCAGAAGAAGGCTACATGACTTTAAAAACAAATGCAGTAATTCTTGCAATGGGTTGTAGAGAAAGAACTAGAGGAGCTATAAATACTCCTGGAGACAGACCAGCAGGTGTATTCACAGCAGGTGCTGCTCAAAGATATATAAACATGGAAGGATATATGCCAGGTAAAGAAGTATTAATACTTGGATCTGGAGATATCGGATTAATAATGGCTAGAAGAATGACACTTGAAGGTGCTAAGGTTAAAGCTGTTGTTGAATTATGTCCATATTCTAATGGATTAAACAGAAACATTGTTCAATGTTTAAATGATTATGATATTCCTCTATACTTATCACACACTATAATTGATATAGTAGGAGATACAAGAGTAGAAAAAGTTGTAATTGCTGAAGTTGGTCCAGACAGAAAACCAATTAAAGGAACTGAAAAAGAATTTACTGTTGATACATTATTATTATCAGTAGGTCTTATCCCAGAAAATGAATTATCAACAAATGCTGGTATTCAAAAAGATAACAGAACTAATGGTTTAATAGTAACAGAAAACATGGAAACTTCAATGGATGGAGTATTTGCTTGTGGTAATGTAGTACACGTTCATGACTTAGTTGACTTTGTTACTCAAGAATCAAAACATGCTGGTCAAGCAGCTGCTAAATACATTAAGAAAGAACTTAAAAAAGGTAGTTATGTAAATATAATTAATGGACAAAATGTTAATTATACAGTACCTCAAAAACTTGATGTAGAAGCAGTAGACGATAAATTAACTATATTCATGAGAGTTAATAACATTTATCATAATAAGGCTTTAGTTGTAAGATGTAATGGTGAAGAAATTGCTAAGTTTAAGAGAGCTCACTTAGCACCATCAGAAATGGAAAAGGTTATTTTAAGTAAGCCTTTATTAGAAAAAGTTAAAGGTGATATTACAATATCATTAGAGGATGGTGAATAAGATGATAAAAGAATTAATTTGTATAAGCTGCCCAATGGGTTGTCATTTAAAAGTAGACGCAGAAAATAATACTGTAACAGGTAACACTTGTAAAAGAGGTGCAGAATACGGTATAAACGAAGTTACTCACCCAGTTAGAGTAATAACTTCAACTGTTAAAGTAAAGGGAGGACAACTTCCAGTTATACCAGTAAAAACTAATGGAGCAATTCCAAAGGGTCTTAACTTCAAATGCATGGAAGTTTTATCTGGAGTAGAATTACAAGCACCAGTTAAAATTGGAGATGTTATAGTTAAAGATGTATTAGGAACAGGCGTTGATATTGTAGCTGCTAGAAATATGAAAGCAATCTAATATTAACACAAATAGTGCACCAAAATTTGGTGCACTATTTTATTTTTTATTTTCAGGTATATGTTTAAAAATGTTAATATATGATATACTAGGCATATCATATTTTAAAATTATGTTTTATAATATAAAAAATGGATTCGTATAAATTACGAATCCATTTTTTTATATTAGTTTTATTGTTATATCTCTTAAAGTGATTTTTTGCAAAAGGATCATTATCCTGATAACTATCAATCTATTTATACTATAATATTAAATATTGTTTTAAAATTGCGTTGAATATTAATTAAAAGCATTATAAATAGCAGTTATGGCTTTTTCAAAACTATCATTTTCTATACCAACTAATATGTTGATTTCACTAGATCCTTGGTCAATCATTCTTATATTTACATTAGCTTCTGATAAAGCAGTAAATACTTTTGATGCTACACCTTTTTGTTTAGCCATACCTTTACCAACAGTAGCTATTAAGGCCATGTTAGGATGAACTTCTATTGTGTCAGGATTACAAGTTTTTTTAATTTCTTCAACAATTAAAGAAGTTTTATTTTTTAACTGAGAATCTGAAATTACTAAACAAACAGTATCTATACCAGAAGGCATGTTTTCAAATGAAACATTATGCTGTTCAAGTATTGATAGTAATTTTCTACAAAAACCTAATTCAGAATTCATAAGAGCTTTTGCAATTGAAATTACAGTAAAATTTTTTTTACCAGCTATACCAGTTATAGTTTGTAAATCTTCACTTAAAGAGTCCTCTACTATAAATGTTCCGTTATCTTCTGGTTTGTTAGTATTTTTTATATTAATTGGAATACCTGCTTTTCTTACAGGGAAAATAGCTTCTTCATGTAAAACAGAAGCACCCATATAAGAAAGCTCTCTAAGCTCAGTATAAGTTATTGTGCTTATAGGTTTTGGATTAGATATTATTCTAGGATCAGCCATTAGAAATCCAGAAACATCCGTCCAATTTTCATAAAGATCAGCATTTAAACTTGCAGTAACTAAAGCGCCAGTAACATCTGATCCACCTCTTGAAAAAGTTACTATATTTCCATTGTTATCAGAACCATAAAATCCTGGAATAACAGCTTTGTCAATTGATGAAAGTTTTTCTTTTAATAATCTTAATGTTTCATCATAATTTAAACACCCGTCAGTATTAAATTTAATTACATCTTTAGCATCAACAAATTCAAATCCTAAATAATTGCTAAGAATTAGAGCATTTAAATATTCCCCTCTGCTAGCTGCATAATCACTAGAAGCCCCCTCTTCTAAATCCTTTTTTATAATGTCTAAGTGAGATTTGATATTAAGATCTAATTCTAAATCTGTTACTATTCCAATATATCTGTTTTTAATATGATTAAAAACATCGTCTAAAGATATGCCTGCATTGATGTGTGCATGACAAAGGTATAGTAAATCAGTGATTTTAGAATCTTTAGAAGTTCTTTTTCCAGGTGCAGATGGTACAATATATTTTCTAGCTTTATTAGATGTGATTATGCTTTTCACTTTTCTAAATTGTACAGCATCAGCTAATGAACTTCCGCCAAATTTTGTTATAATAGTATTCATTTTTTATAGCCCCCCAAAAAATAAAGTATATATTTTGATAACTTACTTATATTACTTATATAAGAGTATCAAATTTATGTTTATTTATATAATTTTATACATAATAAATTGTAACAATTTATTATTCAATATTCAACAATTTTGTATATAAATATATATAATTATTGAATAATAAAAAAGGTTATATAAAATATTATAAATAAGTTCTTACTTAATAGAATTGACATTTAAGTATAAAAATATTAATAAAATTAATTATTTAATATATATATATTAGGAAAAAATCAAAAAATATAAAAAAATCTTGAGTTATATAAGAATATCATATATAATGATATCAATAAAATTATTGGACAAAGGCGTTCAATGGATATATTGATATATCCATTGTTCGCCTTTTTTACTTAAAGGGGGAATTAGAAATGGCAAAATACAATAAAGAAGATATCATGAACTTAGTAAAGGAAAATGGGGTTAGATTTATAAGATTACAGTTCACTGATATGTTTGGAGCATTAAAAAATGTAGCAATAACAGATAGGCAATTGGAAAAAGCACTAAATAATGAATGTATGTTTGATGGATCATCTATTGATGGATTTGTTAGAATTGAAGAATCTGATATGAACTTGAGACCAAATCTAGATAGTTTTGTAATATTTCCATGGAGACCTCAACAAGGTAAAGTTGCAAGATTAATATGTGATGTATATAAACCAGATGGCACACCATTTGAAGGAGATCCAAGATATATATTAAAGAAGGCTATTTCAGAAGCAGCTAAACTTGGATATGAGATGAATGTTGGTCCAGAATGTGAATTCTTTTTATTTGAAACTGATGAATATGGCAAACCAACAACAAAAACACAAGATAGTGCTGGATATTTTGATTTAGCACCTACGGATTTAGGAGAAAATGCTAGAAGAGATATGACTTTAGTGTTAGAAGATATGGGATTTGAAATAGAAGCTTCTCACCATGAAGTTGCAGAAGGACAAAATGAAATAGATTTTAAATATGGAGATGCATTAAGTACTGCAGATAATATAATGACATTTAAATTAGTAGTTAAGGCAATAGCACAAAAACATGGATTGTATGCGTCTTTTATGCCTAAACCTGTTTTTGGAATTAATGGTTCAGGAATGCATGTTAATATGTCATTATTTAAAGATGGTAACAATGTATTTGTTGATGAAAATGATCCAAATGGATTAAGTAAAATAGCATATAATTTTATAGCAGGTTTATTAAAAAACATAAAAGGTCTTACAGCAGTAACAAATCCATTAGTTAATTCATATAAGAGATTAGTACCAGGATATGAAGCACCTGTTTATTTAGCTTGGTCATGTAAAAATAGAACAGCATTAATTAGGGTTCCAGCAGCTAGGGGAGCAGGAACTAGAGTAGAATTAAGATGTCCAGATCCAAGTTCAAATCCATATTTAGTATTAGCATGTCTTTTACAAGCAGGATTAGATGGAATTAAAAATAATTTACAACCACCAGCAGGAATAGAGGCAAATATCTTTGCTATGAACGATGAGGAAAGAAAAGCTGAAGGAATAGATAATTTACCAAATAATTTATATGAGGCAGTTAATTTTATGAAAGAAAGTAATCTTGCAAAAGAAGCTTTAGGAGAACATATATATAAGACTTATGTTTCAGCTAAAGCTGCTGAATGGGATGATTATAGAACTAAAGTTCATGATTGGGAAATAGAAAATTATCTTAATAAATATTAGTAAAGTTTAAGGTGGGGTTGCGATGATGGAATCTCGAGGCAAAATAATTATAGCATTAAGTAATATGGAAACTAATAAGAAGCTAAAATGTTTATTGATGCAAGAAGAGTATGATGTTTTAGCCTTATGTACATCAGGAAATGAATTAATCAGAATAGTTATGCAATATTCACCAGATTTGGTTTTAGTAGGTTATAAATTTAAGGATATGAGTTTACTAGATGTATATGAAGCAATATATGATTTTACAAGTTTTTTAGCATTAGTTAATGAACCCTATCGTTCTTTTATAGAAGAAGATACTGATATATATTGTATAGGAACCAAAATTTCTAATGTACTTTTAAAGAATTCTATTGATATTATATTTCAAGGAAAGAAAAGAATATTAAAATTGCAACAACAAGTGCAAAATTTAGAAAATACATTAGAAGATAGAAAGTTAATTGAGAAAGCTAAGGGAAATATCATGGAAGATAAAAATATGAGTGAAAATGAAGCTTTTAGATATATTCAAAAATTAAGTATGAATTTAGGAAAAAAAATGAGTGACGTTGCTGCTCTAATATTAGAGAATAATTTATAATTTTTTTTAATTAAGCTGTACAAAATCACTTATTGTAGTAAAATATACGAGTAATAATATCGAAAAAAGGTATTTTTACTCGTTATTTTGCTACTCATAAATATATTATTGTAAGGAGGAACGCAAATGGAAAAATTTATTCCTAAAAAGCAAGGGTTATATAATCCATGTTTTGAACATGATGCTTGTGGCATTGGTACAATTGTAAATATTGATGGCGAAAAATCCCATGATATTTTATCAGATTGTTTAACTATATTAGAAAAATTAAAACATAGAGGTGGAACTGGTGCTGATGAAAATACAGGTGATGGTGCAGGTGTTCTATTAAATATACCCCATAATTTTTTTACTGAAGAGCTAAAATCAAAAGGCATTGTTTTAGGTAATGAAGGTGATTATGCTGTTGGTATGATTTTTTTACCTCAAGAAGAGAAAGCAAGAAAAGAAGCAGAAAGCCTTATTGAAGATATATGTAAAGAAGAAGGATTAGAAGTAATAGGATGGAGAGATGTTCCAAGTAATCCTTCAATTTTAGGTAAAGCATCGTTAGAAGCTATGCCTGTAATAAAACAAATTTTCGTAAAAAGAGTTGGAACTAAAAAAGGAATTGCATTTGAAAGAAAATTATATATTGTTAGAAGAAATATAGAAAAAAGAGCTACTTGGATAAGTAAATTCTTAAATGAAGTTTTTTATATAGCTTCTTTTTCATCAAAGACAATAGTATATAAAGGAATGTTATTATCTACTCAATTGAGGGAATTTTATAAAGATTTAGAAGATGAGAGAGTAGAAACATCACTTGCATTAGTACATTCTAGATATAGTACTAATACATTCCCAAGCTGGGAAAGAGCTCATCCTAACAGATTTATGATTCATAATGGTGAAATAAATACATTAAGAGGGAATGTAAATAAGGTTTATTCAAGAGAAACTAATGTAAAATCAAGAGCACTTGGAAAAGATTTAATTAGGGTACTTCCTATTATAAATAAAGAAGGATCAGATTCAGCAATTTTAGATAATAATTTGGAATTTTTATATATGAATGGAATGGATCTAACTAGAGCTGTAATGATGGCAATTCCAGAACCATGGCAAAAAAGTAAAACTATGAGTAAAGAGAAAAAGGCATTTTATGAATATAATGCTACATTAATGGAACCGTGGGATGGGCCTGCTGCAATAGTGTTTACTGATGGCGAAAAAGTAGGGGCCGTATTAGATAGAAATGGTTTAAGACCATCAAGATATTATATAACTAAAGATAGAAGATTGATTTTATCTTCAGAAGTTGGAGCATTAGATATTCCATCAGAGATAATTGAGAAAAAAGATAGATTAAGACCGGGAAGAATGCTTATTGTTGATACAGTTAAAAAAGAAGTTATTGATGATGAAGAACTAAAGCATACTTATGCTACAGAACATCCTTACGGGGAATGGCTTGAAGAGAAATTAGTTACTTTAGATAAAATTAATGATAGAAAGACTTTGAAAATAGAGTATGACAAGGATACAAGAAAAAGATTAGAAAAGACTTTTGGATATACTTATGAAGAAGTAAAAACAACTATTCTCCCTATGGCTGAAAATGGTGCAGAACCACTTGCCGCAATGGGGATAGACGTTCCAATTGCTCCATTATCTAAAGAAGCACAACCTTTGTTTAATTATTTTAAACAACTATTTGCACAAGTAACTAATCCACCTATAGATGCAATAAGAGAAGAGATAGTTACAGCGTCTAATATTTATTTAGGACCAGAAGGAAATATTTTAGAAGATAAATCTTCAAATTGTGAGTTACTTAAGCTTGAATCTCCAATAATAACTAACGAAGAATTATCAAAAATAAAAGCACTTAATAAGGGAGATTTAAAAACAAAGGTTATAGATATAGTATTTGATAAGGGAAATTCTTTAGAAGATGCCATAGATGAAATGTTTGATAAAGCACAAGAAGCCTATGAAAAAGGATATACTTTACTTGTATTATCTGATAGAAATGTATGCTCAACTAAAGTACCAATACCATCATTACTTGCAGTTTCAGCACTTCATCAATATTTAGTTAAAAAGGGTACTAGAACATCGGTAGGGTTAATACTTGAAAGTGGAGAATCAAGAGAAATTCATCATTTTGCAACATTAATTGGTTTTGGAGCATCAGCTGTAAATCCATATATGGCATATGAATCTTTAAGATCACTTAGTGAAGATGGATTACTTGAAGTTGAATATGACAAGGCTGTTTATAATTATAATAAAGCAGTGGTTAAAGGAATAATTAAGATACTTTCTAAAATGGGAATATCAACAATTCAATCTTATCAAGGAGCTCAAATATTTGAAGCAGTAGGTATTGGTAAAGAAGTTATAGATAGATATTTTACTAATACAGTAAGTAGAATTGGTGGAATAGGTTTAGAGGAAATTCAAAAAGAAGCTGAAATAAACCATGAAAAAGCTTTTAAAGATAAAACTTATGCAGCAGATTTTCAATTAGATTCACCAGGATATGAAAAGTTAAGATCAGGAGAAGAAAAAGAAGAACATTTATATAATCCTAATACCATACATAAGTTACAAAAAGCTACTAAAACTGGAGATTATGAATTATTTAAAGAATATGCATCCTTAATTAATGATGAAGAAGCAGAAATAACATTAAGAGGATTATTAGAGTTTAATTATAATTCATCAGAAATTCCATTAGATGAAGTAGAATCTGTTTCTGAAATAGTTAAAAGATTTAAAACAGGAGCTATGTCTTATGGATCAATTTCCAAAGAAGCTCATGAAGCATTAGCTATTGCAATGAATAGAGTTGGCGGAAAATCTAATACTGGTGAAGGTGGAGAAGATAGCGAAAGATGGATTGTAGATAAAAATGGAGATTCAAGAAGGTCTTCAATAAAACAAATTGCTTCTGGTAGATTTGGTGTTACATCTGAATATTTAGTAAATGCTGATGAACTTCAAATAAAACTTGCGCAAGGAGCAAAACCAGGTGAAGGTGGTCAATTACCAGCTACTAAAGTTTATCCATGGGTTGCTAAGACTAGACACTCAACTACTGGTGTAGGACTTATATCACCACCACCACACCATGATATATATTCAATAGAAGATTTAGCACAATTAATTTATGATTTGAAAAATGCAAATATGGATGCAAGAATATCTGTTAAATTAGTTTCAGAATGTGGAGTAGGAACAGTTGCAGCTGGAGTTGCTAAAGGTGGAGCTGATGTAATATTGATTTCAGGATATGATGGAGGAACGGGGGCATCACCTAAGAATTCAATAAAAAATGCAGGACTTCCATGGGAGCTTGGACTTGCAGAAGCACATCAAACATTGTTAATTAATGAATTAAGAGACAGAGTAACAGTAGAGGTTGATGGAAAGCTTATGACAGGCAGAGATGTTGCAATTGCAGCGCTTCTTGGAGCTGAGGAATTTGGATTTGCAACAGCACCTTTAGTATCACTTGGATGTGTTATGATGAGAGTTTGTAATTTAGATACTTGCCCTGTAGGAATAGCAACACAAAATGAAGAGCTTAGAAAAAGATTTAAAGGAAAGCCAGAATATGTAGTTAATTTTATGTACTTTATAGCACAGGAATTAAGAGAAATCATGGCAAAACTTGGATTTAGAAAAATTGATGAAATGATAGGTAGAGTAGATAGATTAAAACAAAAAGAAAATATACATGGCTGGAAAGCTAAAAATATTGACTTGAGTTCTATACTTTATACTCCAGATAAATTTAAAGGTAAAGTTATTAAATTTGATGAAGCAAACAAATCTGATCATAAATTAAATGAAGTAATAGATAAAACAATGTTTGTTAAAAAGTGTAAAGATGCTATAAATGGTAATGGAAATATAAGATTTGAAGTAGATATAACAAATACTGATAGAACTCTTGGAACAATACTTGGATCTGAAATAACAAAAGTAAATGGAAATAAGGGATTACCAGAAGATAGTATAGTTATCAAATGTAATGGTGGAGCAGGTCAAAGCTTTGGTTCATTTATTCCAAAGGGATTAACGTTTGAAGTTGAAGGTGACGCTAATGATTATTTTGGAAAAGGATTATCAGGCGGTAAGCTTATAGTATATCCACCCAAGAAAGCTACTTTTATAGCAGAAGAAAATATACTTATTGGAAATGTTGCCTTATATGGTGCAACATCAGGTAAGGTGTTTATAAATGGTATTGCAGGTGAAAGATTTTGTGTAAGAAATTCAGGCGCAACAGCTGTTGTTGAAGGCGTTGGAGCACATGGGTGTGAATACATGACTGGAGGAAAGGTTGTTGTATTAGGAAAGACAGGAATCAATTTTGCAGCAGGAATGAGTGGAGGAGTTGCTTATCTTTATAAAGAAGATGACAATTTTAAGATTAATATAAATGAAGAAATGATTCTTTTAGAAGAATTAAGTTTAGAAGATGAAGAAGATTTAAAAGATTTATTAGAAGAACATGTTGAAGTTACAGGATCTTCTAAGGGTAATAAAATATTATCTAACTTTGAAAATGACAAATCTAATTTCATAAAGGTAATACCTAAAGATTATAAAAAGGTATTGAAAGCAGTAGAAAAGTATAAGAATCTTGGATTTAAAGAAGAGGAAGCTTTAATAAAAACATTCCAAGAAATAAAAGGAAGATAGGGGGCTTAAATGTGGGTAAACCAACTGGTTTTTTAGAATATGACAGAGAAGTAGGTTTAAATAGAGAACCAAAGGAAAGGTTAAAGGATTATGATGAATTTCATAAAAGTCTTTCTTTAGAAAAGCAATCTATTCAAGGTGCTAGATGCATGGATTGCGGTGTACCATTTTGTCAATCAGGTACATTATTTTCAGGAATGGTTTCAGGTTGTCCTCTTCACAACTTAATTCCTGAATGGAATGACCTAGTATATAAGGGGAAATGGGATTTGGCATATGAAAGATTAAGCAAAACAAATCCTTTTCCTGAATTTACAGGTAGAGTTTGTCCAGCTCCTTGCGAAGCAGGTTGCACAGTAGGATTAAATGGTCCAGCAGTTACTATAAAAGAAAATGAGAGAGCTATTATTGACACTGCATTTAATAATGGCAAAGTTGTAGCTAATGCACCAATAAAAAGAACAGGGAAAAAAGTAGCTATAATAGGTTCAGGTCCAGCAGGACTTGCAGCAGCCAATACATTAAATAAGTGCGGTCACAAAGTTACAGTTTATGAAAGAAATGATAGACCAGGTGGATTATTAATGTACGGAATTCCTAATATGAAACTTGATAAAGAAGTAATTTTAAGAAGAATTAGAATCATGGCAGAAGAGGGTATAAAATTTATAACTAATGCAAATGTTGGAGAAAATTATAATGCTAATGATTTAATTGAAGAGTATGATGCAATTATTTTAGCTACAGGAGCATCTAATGCAAGAGATTTAAATGTTGACGGAAGAGATAAAGCTAAAGGCATTCATTTTGCAGTAGACTTTTTAAAAGCAAATACTAAAAGCTTTTTAGATTCTAATCATGAAGATAATAATTATATATGTGCAAAAGACAAGAATGTAATTGTAATAGGTGGAGGAGATACAGGAACTGACTGTGTTGGAACTTGCCTTAGACATGGATGTAAATCATTAGTTCAACTTGAAATAATGTCTAAACCATCAAATGAAAGAAATGAAAATAATCCTTGGCCAGAATGGCCTAAAGTATTAAAAGTTGATTATGGCCAAGAAGAATTTATTGATTTATATGGAAAAGACCCAAGAGAATATTTAACTACAATTACAGGAATTAATGTAGATAATGAGGGTAATATTATAAGCGTTGATACTGTAAAAGTAGAATGGAAAAAAGATGATGAAGGAAGAATGTCTCCAATTACAGTTAGAGGGACAGAAAAAACTTATGAAGCTGATTTAATTTTACTTGCTATGGGATTTACAGGATCAGAAGATTATATAAAAGAAGAATTTAAAATAGAATTTGATCCAAGAAACAATATAAATGCAAATTCAATAGATTTTAAAACTAATATTCCTAAAGTATTTGCAACTGGAGATGCTAGAATAGGTCAATCATTAGTTGTTACAGCTATTAGTGAAGGCATAAATAGTGGATTAAAAGTAAATGAATTCTTAAGAAAATAATTTAATATAATAAAATTTCAAGTAGTATTAGTTTAATTTGTTAAAACTAATACTACTTTTTTTCTTAATTTTCAACAAAAACTTACATAAATATTATCAAATAATAAAAGAATACTATAGAGGTGTTTTAATATTATTTGAATTTATAGTATTATAAAAATTATACTCTTCATATCAAATTTCATTATCTTAAGCTTAAAAAAACTAACAGGAGGATGAAAGATGGAAAATGAACATAAACAACTCAGGTGGTATAATCTGGCCCTAATATCTTTTGTATCTGTTTGGGGATTTGGAAATGTTGTTAATAACTTTGCAAATCAAGGATTACAAGTTATAGTTTCTTGGATATTAATTATAGGATTATATTTTATACCATACGCTTTAATGGTTGGTGAATTAGGAACAATTTTTAAAGAGGAAAAAGGTGGTGTAAGTTCATGGATAAGATCAACTTATGGAGTTAAATTAGCGTATTTAGCAGGATGGACTTATTGGGTAGTACATATTCCATATTTGGCTCAAAAGCCACAAGCTGTTTTAATAGCATTAGGATGGGTAATTAAAGGTGATGGAACTTTATTAAAAGATATGGTTCCTTTAGTAGCTCAAAGTATAACTCTATTGATATTTTTCCTTTTCTTATGGGTGGCATCAAAAGGAATTAAGTCATTAAATAGAATAGGAACAATAGCAGGAACTTCGATTTTTATAATGTCATTGTTATATATTTTGTTAGTTATTACAGCGCCTGCATTAAGAGGAGTTAAAATTGCGACAACAGATTTATCAGTTAAAGCATTAATGCCTAATTTTAATTTTTCATATTTTACAACATTATCAATGCTAGTATTTGCAGTAGGTGGAGCAGAAAAAATATCTCCATATGTTAATAATACTAAAAATTCTAAAAAGGAATTTCCTAGAGGAATGATAGTTTTAGCTATTATGGTAACAATATCAGCTATATTAGGTTCTATAGCTATGGCAATAATGTTTGATGCAAATAATATACCGAAAGATCTTATGATGAATGGACAATATTATGCATTTAAAAAACTAGGAGAGTATTATGGATTAGGCAATTCATTATTAATTTTATATGCATTAGCTAATATGATAGCTCAAATATCAGCTTTAGTTGTATCTATTGATGCACCTTTAAAAGTATTATTAGGAGATGCAGATGATAATTTTGTTCCAAAATCTTTAAGTAAGATAAATGATAAAGGTGTGCCTGTAAATGGCTACATAATGACCGCTGTATTAGTAGGAATATTGATAATTGTTCCAGTTTTGGGAATCGGCAATATGACTGATTTATTTAACTGGCTTTTAAGATTAAATGCGGTTGTAATGCCAATGAGATATTTATGGGTATTTTTAGCTTTTATTGGTATTAAGAAGGCTAGTGAAAAATATAATTCTAGCTATAAATTTGTTAAGAATGATAAATTTGCTTTAATAATAGGTGTATGGTGTTTTATATTTACAGCATTTGCATGTATAATGGGAATGTTTCCACATGGAGTAGAGGCTTATTCTCCAGAGTGGATTTTTACACTTGTACTTAATATAGTTACACCGTTCATATTATTAGGGCTAGGATTGATATTACCTAGTATGGCAAGAAGTAGGAAAAATAAATAAAAATATATAATAAGTTTATATAAAACCCTTAATAGAATATAAAATATCTTTTATTGCATTGCACATAAATTTAATATATTATATAATATAAATTAAATTAAAGCTTGCAAAGGAGTATATTATGAGAGGCAATTTTAGAAACATACTGTACTTTATTGGTAGTACATGTATAATAATTTTAATAATATCATTATTTTTTAGTATATTGCCATATATATTATTAGTTGGAGTAATAGCTTATCTTTTAATAAAGTTAATATCATTTATTAAAGGAAGAAAAGATAAATTAAATGAAGATGTAAGAAAAAATAAAAATGTATATGAAAATAATAAAGAATTTACATATGATTCAAATGATGATTTAGTTGGCGATATAATTGATGTTGAATATGAAGAGGTAGATAAGGATAAAAATAATTATTAGGATTATAGTAATTATTTTTTTATAAAATTTTTAATAGAAATTCTACATTAATATTTTTAAGTAGAGATAAAGAGTCTAATTTCTAGATTTTTTATCTCTTCTTATTTAATTTAAAAGTGGTATTTAAAAACTTATTATGATATAATATTAACCATAATAAAAGATGAGGTGGAGAGATAAAATGGACAATAAAAAATCATTTAGTTTTTTAAAATTATTATTAGGCGCATATATGTGTATAGGAATAGTACTTTTATTAACTAATAATTTAATTTTTGATTTAAGTTTAAATTCCGTATTGATTATAGGAATATTTGTATTATGTTCAGTAGTATATGGTGTGCTTCACAGAAATAAAAAGATTATTATGGCAGGTGGAACAGTAGCAGTCATATATATTATATTAGCAGTGGTATGCAGTCCTATAATTAGTTATAGTGCTCACAGAAATTTAATAGGGAGTATTCAAGATGTGGATTTTTCAAATGAGATACAATATATAGATTTAAATCAATTACCAACTATAGACAAAGAATTAGCGGAAAAATTAGCAGATAAAAAATTGGGTGAAATTGCAAGTCTTGGTAGTCAAGTATATGTTGGAACTTTAGATTTACAAAGTATTGATGGTGAATTATATTATGTAGCACCATTAGAACATTCTTCATTGTTTAAGTGGTTTACTAATAGAGAGGGTACAGCTGGATACATAAAGGTAAGTGCGACAAATCAAAATGATGTTCAATTAGTAACACAATTAGATGGAAAAGATTTAAGAATAAAATATTTAGATTCGTCTTATTTATTTAGCAATTTAAAAAGAGCTGCATTTTTTAGAGACATGAAAGCTGGACATACAGATTATACATTTGAATTAGATGATAGTGGAAAGCCTTATTGGGTTGTAACTAGATATGATAATGCTATTGGAATAGCAGAAACAAAAGCAATCGGAGCATTAATAATAGATGCACAAACAGGTGAATCGGAAAAGTATGGTATTGATAATTTACCTAATTGGGTAGATAGAATTCAACCATCAACATATATAAAAAGATATATAGATAAGTGGGGAGAATTAGTTCATGGAATTCTTAACTTTAGTGATAAAGATAAATTAAAATCAACTTCTGGTATGAATGTTATTTATAATAATGATACATGCTATTATTATACAGGCATAACTTCAGTAGGAAGTGATGAAAGTTTAGTAGGATTTACTTTAACAAATACAAGAAATGGTCAAACTAAATTATATAAGACGGCAGGAGCGACAGAATATGCAAGTATGAAATCTGCTGAGGGTAAAGTGCAACAATATGGATATACTGCTACATTCCCTTACTTAATAAATATTCAAAATGAACCTACATATTTTATGACACTAAAAGATTCAAGTGGACTCGTAAAACAATATGCTATGGTTAATGTGAAAAATTATAATACAGTCGGTGTTGGAGATACGCTTCAATCAACTCTTAATAAATATTTAGAGGGATTAACTAACACTAATATTTCTTTAGAGGGTGGAAATAAAGAAGAAACTATTTTAGGTGAAGTTGAAAGAATTGGTGTTGTTGTTAAAGAAGGAACAAGTATATATGATGTTAAATTAAAAGGAATAAATAATATATTTTCAATTTCAACTGAAACATCTAGAGAAATTGCTTTAACAAATGTAGGTGATTCAGTTTCTATAAAATATATTAATGTTGGAAATAGTAGGTATTTAATAACTAATTATTTTGAAAATGTATCATTAAGTAATACTGAAACAAATAAAGAAGTAGAAAATACTCAAGAGTAATTTATATTTGTAAAAAATTAAGCTATATTGCTAAGATAAGCAATATAGCTTTTTTTTATTACACTTTAGTTTTAGGCTATGTTTTAGCA